>CAMLUB010000004.1 GCA_946486515.1 uncultured Clostridium sp. | reverse complement strand
CAACCTTAATTCTCTTTTCATATGTTCCATCTAATGATTTGATAATTAAATCGGTCGTTCCTGCTTTTAATCCTCTCATTCTGTCCCAATATACACTTAAAATACTTGGGTTTGATGCTGTCCATGTAAAATCTTCTGCTTTTAAATTACTTGGTGTGTATGTACATTTGATATCTATTGCTTCATTAACTCCTATTGTATAGGTTTCCTTTTCTGGTACTACTTTTATTTCTTCTTCATTTTTCTCTACAACAACCTTAATTCTCTTTTCATATGTTCCATCTAATGATTTGATAATTAAATCGGTTGTTCCTGCTTTTAAGCCTCTCATTCTATCCCAATATACACTCAAAATACTTGGATTTGATGCTGTCCAACTAAAATCTTCTGCTTTTAAATTACTTGGTGTATATGTACATTTGATGTCAATTGCTTCATTGACTCCTATTGTATAGGTTTCTTTCTCTGGAACTACTCTTATATCATATGGTGACTTTACTGTAATTTTGATTTTCTTTTCAACAGAGCCATCTGGTGTTTTTACAATAATATATGATACACCTGGTTTTAAACCTCTTACTTTATTCCAATAGACACTTAAAACACTAGCATCTGATGCCGTCCATGAGAAATCTGTATTCGTTGCATTTTTAGGTGAATATGTATATCCTATATTAATTACTTCATTAACACCTATTGTATATTCCTCTTTTTCTGGTATAATATTTTCCACCTTTATGTTTTTAACATGAATCGTTATTCTTTTTTCTGTTATACCTTCTGGTGTTTTAATGATAATTTCTGCGTCACCTTCTTTAAGACCTCTAATTTGATTCCAATATACTCTTAAAACTTCTGGATTTGATGATGTCCATGAAAAGTCTGTATTTTCTGCATTTTTAGGTAAATATTCATAATTAATTGTAATAGCTTGATTAACTCCTATTGTATATTCTTCATGTTCTGGTACAATTTCTTCTACATAAACTTTTCCATCTTTTTTTACCGTAACTTTACAGCTCACTTGTTTTGCACCTGCTCTTGAGGTAGCTGTTATAACTGAAACACCTTCTTTAAGTCCTCTAATATCTCCTTCATATACTCTTACAACATCTGGATTTGATGAAACCCAATATAAAGTTTTGTCTGTACAATTTTCTGGGTAGAAACTAACATGAATATGTGTTTTTTCATCTATACTTAGTGTTCGCTCTGTTTTGTCTATTGAAATACTTTGTAGTGGTATCGATGGTTTTGTAACAACTACTTTACAAGTTGCAATTCTTTGATTGTTTTTAGTAATTGCTGTAATTGTAGCTTCTCCTTCTTTTAAAGCCCTTATTTTTCCTTCATATACTCTAACAGTATTTGAATCTGTTGAATACCATTCTATTCCCTTATTTGTTGCATTGCTTGGTGTAAAAATAGGTGTAAAGTAATAAACTGGTTGCAAGTCATTTGAAGTAATTTCCATATTCAATTCACTTGTATTCAAGCTAAAACTTTTTACAGGAATATTACCTGTATTCTTTTTTTGTAGCTGATAAGCTTCTACAATTCCTTTTACATCTGCTTGTGCTAATCGTTTTATTTTTTCATCCGAATTTATGTAATTTCTATCTGATGCATTATCCATAAAGCAATGTTCTATTAATAATGAACGCAACTCAACTCTTTGTGCATATCGAATAATACCATAATAATCTTGTACTACTCCACTACTATACCATTCGTTTGGTTGTCCACTTCTGGTTTGCACTCCGTTATTTTTTAAGCCTAGAGAACTGATATTGTTTAATATTTTATTTGCTACTTCAGCTGCTTTTTGATAATATTGTACCTTTGTTGTATCTTGTGTAACCCACACAGCAGCACCTCTACCTCCACCAGAATTAATATGCATACTCACTAATAAATCTGCTTTATAATTCTTAGCAATTTCTACTCTGTCATAAATAGTTGGACAATCATTATAACGAGTTAAATATACTTTAACACCTTCATATTGTTCTAATTCTTCCTTTGCGTAATATGCTAATTTAAAATTTACTGTATCTTCTCTAATTCCTCCTGCAGAAGTTCCAGGATCTGTTCCACCATGTCCTGGATCTAATACAATAACAAAGTTTCCCTCACTATCTGCTGCTTGTACTTGCCCCTCCAGCAGGAATAATAATCCTATTAAAAGTACTATTCCTAAAATTATGAAACATACTTTTCTTCTCATTTTTCCATTTCCCCCTTGTATATAGAAATAATTTCATATTATATTTTATATTGTTTTACTTTTTATCTTTCTGTTTTGCTTTCATAAAAAATTTTATAATTAGTACAAAAGCAATGATTACTATTATTATAATAAAGATACTCATGACTTTCAATGGAATATTTTCACTTGTTTCTTTTTTTGTCTCGCTTTCTCGATTCGTTTCTTCTGCTACTATGTTTTCTACATTTGTTTCTTTACCTTCAGGATTTTCTACTTCCATCCCTGCTTTTTTAGCAATTATATAATATGTTTTTATCGTTTGTCCATCTTTTGCTGTTACGTTTATCTCTATTGTTTGACTAATTTCTGTTAAATGTTCATTTCCTATAATGCTTACAGTTGCATCATCATCTTCTGGAATAGCTTCTATTTCAAGCTTTTCTAATTCTTGTGGATACTCAATAGCATAATTAATTACATTTCTATCAAAATTAGGTGCCAATTCAACATCCTTAACTGTTAATGAACTTAAATTTGCATTTGACTCTTCTTCATTTCCTCTTGTGACAAATATATAGTAAGATTGTGTTGCTATACCATTTTCTGCAGTTACCTTGATTTCTATTTGGTTTCGTCCTATCGTTAAGTTATCTGTATCTCCTATGATTTCTACACTTGCATTTTCGTCATCTGGTATTGCTTCTATTTGAATACTAGTTGTTTCTTCTGGTACTTGAACAATATATTCTGTTGTAAACATTTCAAACGGTGGGTTTATTTCCTCACCATTTATCTTAATATCTTTTAGCATAGGATCATTATTCTTTTCATCTGCTTTCACAATAGAAAGCTGTCCAACACATAAAATTGTAATCATCATCATAAAATATATAGTCACTATTTTTTTTATCATTTGTTTCCCCTCCTTTCTTTTTTCTACTAAAGTATTAAAAATTTTATCGTTTTTCTTCTATCAATTTCTGATTTTGCTTTTCCACATTCTTTTTTGTCATAAACATATATATCATGATATATATAATAAATACAATAAAAGCTATCAATGAAGTCGCAAATGAACTTCTTGCTAATAACGTGCCTGTATATTTAACATTGATTGTACCTGTTTCTTGACCCGAAATTTCTATTTGCACAAAGCCATTTTCTGATTCTGTATATTCTATCTTTTCATCATTTACTTTTATTTCATAGCCTGGATAATACATATATGGCAATTCTACAGTAGCCTTTTCAGATAATTTTTGATATTTTATCATCATGGTTGATCCATTCTTATTTTGTTCTGCTATATGGATATCTCCTTCTATACAAATAGCCTCTTGACTTCTATTTCTTACATAATCTATATTTTCAAATGCTTTGTGTGGTAAATATTCCAAACCAGAACAAGCCACTGATGATTTTGCTTCTTCTCTAATATGGTCTATCTCTTGAAATTCTTCAACCGTTACATATGATACAGGATTTGAACAAATTAATGGATATACATATATAAGAATGAGTGTTGTCATTACCATAATTTCTTTTATATCTATTGTTTTACATGCTTTATAAATGTTAATAGTAGCAATAATTGTCCATAAAAATGTTACTGGAAATAGTAATCGCCATGGAAACTGAATAATGGCTATTGCTTCTGGCATTTTCTCATAAGGGAAAATCGTTGTTGTTGGGATAATTAATAATATTCCAAGTATGGTAGCCAATAAATAATTTTTCCTATTCTTTTTGCTTATGGTTTTAAATATAAAAGGTGTAAACATAATAGGGACAATGATAAATAGTCCTATTTGAAAACTCATATCCTCTTCTAAATTCACATTTGGGTCAGTACTCATTGCACTAATTCCATCCTTCATTTCTCCAAATAATAGTTGATAGAAATACACAGTATGACCCTTTAATGATTCTGTACTTCCCATATGCCCCTCTTCAAAAGCTTGATAATTGGTTGATGACTGTGCCTGTAATAAAGGAGCATAGAAAAATAAAGTTATTAATATAATAAATCCTACATTAATCCATATTTTTTTAAAAATAAACTTATTGAATTTTGTTATATTAAATATAACATATATTACAGATAATAGTACCGCAAAAAGAGCACTAATATTATGTGATAAAAGAATACCCACTGCACCTATTGTGATACAAAAATGCTTATTACCCGTTTTTTCAAATAGATTATATATTCCTATAAATAATATAGGTAAAAAGGCATATGCTAAAATCTCTCCTAAAGCCATTCTTGTATATATATCCGCTAAAAAATATGGTGCACACATATATATCATTGCTGCTAATAATCCAACATTTTTATTACCTGTTATTTCTTCTAATAATTTAAACATTGCAATGCCAGATGTAATAATAGAAAGAATAATGACTATTTGAAATGCATGTAAATATGTAAATCCTAAACATTGTATAATAAATGCTATATATGGTGCCATTGGTGGATAAAATAAATTCCAAGCATATCCAAAACCATTTGCATAATTAGATACAACTAAAGGTGGAATTTGACCTTCTGCTATTTCTTGAGACATTCCAACAACTCTTGCCATATGAGGAGCTAAATCATGTCCTGCTGGAATTCCAATCAGTAAACCTGATGATATAATGATTGCTACCACGATTATTAAAAAATAATATTTAAAATATTGTTTTACATAATTGATTATAGCTTTTTTCATTTTGTCCTCCCGTATATCATAAGAAATTTGACTAATTCAATTAATCATTCATTTCTTTTTCTCCATTATATTCATTTACTAAATATAAAGGTCTATTCTTACTTTCATTAAAGATTCTACCTAAATACTCTCCTATAATGCCAAATAACAATATTTGTACACCTGAAAAGAATAAAATTAATAATATAATAGCTTGGTATGCTTGTATCATTGTATTTGTTACAATACATTTTGCAATTACATATACAAAATATACAAATAAAACTACAAATGTTGGTATACTAATATATGTAGAAATTCTAAGTGGTGATGTTGTAAATGATGTAATTCCATCAATAGCTAAATCTACTAACTTTTTGTAATTCCATTTTGTTCTTCCTGCAATTCGTGGATCTCTATCATATAGAACCTCTTTTTTGTTATATCCTATCCAACTAAACATACTTTTAGAATTTCTTTGAGATTCTCTCATTTTTCTTAAAGCATTTACACATCTTTTATCTAATAGTCTAAAATCTCCTGTATCTTCTTGAATTGGCACATTTGTTAAATGTTGAAGAACTCTGTAATACATTTTAGATGTGAACTTCTTAAGCCAAGTTTCACCTTTCCTTGAATTTCTTTTAGCATATACATCATCATAACCTTCTTCCCAATATTTTACCAATTCTGGAATTAATTCTGGTGGATCTTGTAAATCTGCATCCATAAATATGACACAATCTCCAGTTGCATAATCTAATCCAGCAATCATAGCAATTTCTTTTCCAAAGTTTCTAGAAAAATCCACATAACATATTCTATTATCTTTTTCTCTATATTCTTTTATTAAATTGATTGTATTGTCTTTACTTCCATCATTGACAAATAAAATTTCAAATGCATAATGCTCCATGGAACTCATTAAATTTTCTAATCTTTCATATAAATGTGGTAATGATTCTTCTTCATTATAGGCTGGTATAATAATACTAATTTTTTTCATTTTATCCCATTCCTTTCTAAAGTAGAAACAATTTAAGCTGTTTCATTATGACTTTCATTTTTACTTTCCTTGTTACTTCTAAATGCAAAAAATTTGCTAATAAAGAAATTTAAAATAATAACAATTACTGTTACAACACATTTACTAATCATGGTTGGTATGGCTGTTTGAAATAATAATAGCCCTCCAAAAAATTCGATTATCATTGTAAAAGCTCTGCCTAATATAAATTTAAAAAATTCGGTTAACTTTTCTTTTGCACCTTCTGCTTTTGAATGAAAAACGAGATCTTTATTGGTCACATATGCAACCAATACTGCTAACACAATAGCAATCATATTAGATACATTTTCATTCCAATGAAATAATGTATTCATAATATAAAAAGAACCTAGATTAACAAGTGTTGTTAAAACACCAAAGATTATATAAAAAATAATTTCTTTTGTTAATATTTTTTTTATTAATTCTTGTATTTTTTCCATCTTTCTCTCCATCTTTTCTTTATTTATTATTTTTTAATTCTTCTATCTGTTTCCATCTTAACAAGTTCAATTCATAATCTTCTCTATGCTGTTTTACTATCGTGTGTAAAATCAATCCACATTGTTCAGCAATAACAGCTAAAGTGATAACTCCTGTGGCTAAAATTGCAGATGGCATTTTGGTAATATATCCTGTTTTACAAAATTCTATAATAACTGGTATTCCTATAATTAATCCTATCATTAGGAGAATAGCAAAAATAACTGAGAAAAATCGTAATGGTTTATGATCTCTAAACATTTTTATAATTGTTTTGATAACTTTAAATCCATCAGAAAAAGTATTAATTTTAGACTCGCTACCATCTGGTCTTTCCCTAAATACAATTGGAATCTCTTTTATTCTAAATTTTTTATCTAAAGCAAATAATGTCATTTCTGTTTCTAATTCAAACTTGGGACTCATAACAGGCATATTTTTTACAAACATTTTATTAAACACTCGATATCCTGTCATGATATCTTTTAATTTATTATTAAATAGCAAATTAATAGATCCTCTTACCAAATTATTTCCAAACTCATGAAAATTCTTTTTTATTTCTTGTTGATATGTTCCATTTGATAATCTATCTCCAATTGCCATATCTGCTTCATGATTTCTCACTGGCTCAATTAATTGGTGTACAAACTCAGCTGGATATGTATCATCTCCATCCACCATGACATAGATATCTGCATCAATTTCTCTAAACATTGTTCTAACAACATTTCCTTTTCCTTGTCTGTTTTCACGTCTCACGATTGCTCCAGCTTTTTGGGCAATTTCTATCGTTTTATCTTTAGAGTTATTGTCATAGACATAAATATCTGCATTTGGTAATTCTTTTCTAAAATCCTTTATCACTTTTTCAATTGTAATTTCTTCATTATAACATGGAATCAAAACCGCTATTTTTTCCTCTTTTTCCATCTTCCTACTCCTCTTTATTTCCATTCAATTTTTTTATTTCTTGTAAATTAATACATTCTACCATACTACTCAAAATTCCAAATATACTAATGGCTTGTATTCTAAATGTAAAGAATGCATGAATTGTTGAATGTCCAGCGACTACTGCATACCATATATATGGGTATATAGCAATTATCACTAGTGGAATTACTATTTTCATATCTGTTATTTTTTTCTTTTTCTTGATTAGCATTACTATCCATATAATAGCAATTATCATTCCTAATGGCAATAATACTGTATTATATAAGTATTTTATGTTTTCCCATATAGCCCCTAATTTAGTAGCAGGATATTCTGTTGAGCCACCTGTTCTAAAAAAGATTTGATTGATAGCTTCTGTCATAACATCTTGCTGTAAAACAATGGAAGCAATTACCCATTTAGATGCAAATACAACTGCATAAGAAATTCCCCAAAGCATAGATAATTTAACAAGCTCAATTATTGATTCTTTTATCGTACATTTCTCTTTATTTTTTAGTAAAATATCCACTAACAAAGGCATTCCTAAAGTAATAAGTGGTGCTGTTAGCAAATCAAAAAATGTTGTACATCCACCAACAATGAAAAATAAGTATGGTAGCCATTTTTCTTTTTTCTTTTCATATAGCAAATTAACTAATATAACAGTTATCAACATGATGGCAAAAACACCTGTATATTGTAATGACATTGGTATAATAAAGAAATTAATTACTAACATGGAAAACACAAAACTAAGTGCATGCCATATGCTTAAATTTCTATATATCATAATTGTAGCACCTGTTAGTAACATAAACATAACAATCATAAACAAATATCTTATTTCTTCATAATTGAAAAATAGTAATAAAGGTCTTACAATTGTTTGAATACCATGCCAATATCTCGCATAACCTTGATTATTATATAAATCGTCATTTTCAATCGTTTTTATCATGATATCATATTGATTCATACCATCTTCAGAGTATCTTGAATTTTCAAAAGCTCTTATGAAAACACTTTCATCCTCTGATTTTCCCTTATTCATTGCTGTATTCATAATAATTAAATCTGTAAATTCATCTAATTGTCCACCTTCAATATAATCGCCAAAAAACGGATTGCCAATGGCTCTTGTTAGTACATCTTTTGATTCTGCAATATGTGCTTGAATTCTTTCATTAGGTAAAGCATAAGTTATAATCATAGCCAAACAAAAAATGACAAGCATTATGAAAAGCAATACGACATAAAAAATCGCTTTTTTTAACCAGGCTTTTATTTTCATTTCTTCATTTTCCTTTCATTACGCAATCTATTTTTATGAAATTTACTCCTCTCAGTAATCTCTACTTTTTCCATGTAGCCTCCTATATACTATTCATATTTAAAGAAATAGCCTTCATTTTTTCCTTCAATGGTCTCTTTGATCTCATAATTTGTTACATTTCTATCATCAATATTATACAAAGCTCCTTGTACTCCACTATGATTTAATTGAATATTTACAATTTCATGATCATGACAATATTGTACAAATTCATTAATTCTTTGTCCTACATAAGCATCATTATCTCTTGCACTTTTTAAGGTTGCACATGTTACAAGTGCAACATTTATAAACATAATAACTGCTAATAGCATTCCTAGTACATAATGTAGTTTTCTATGCTTGTCCCATAATAAATATGTAAGTACAATGATGGGAACTGCATAAACATATGGTATATACCTCGCCCAATATCCACCATCTAAAGCCAATATCAATATTGCTGTAATGCCTAATATAATTCCATATGGTATCAATAAATTCCAATTTTTTTCTTTTACCAATCTAATAATGATATAAATTGTTCCAATCACTGATAAAATAAAAATTCCACTAAATAATGGACCAAATCCACTCATTCTGATATCTGGTATACTATAATTCTTAATTTCTTCTACAGAAGTTGTAAATGGTATTTTTAGTGTTGGCTGAACATTTTCAGAAGAATAAGTTGGAGATACATTTACACCCTTAGAAAACATAGATATTAAGAATATTTCTAAGTGATTTTTATCAGCAAAAGACGAAGGTTGTTCTTGTACAACCATGTTATCAACATGTCCTTCTCCATATAATGGATATAGTGGGTTTCCATGATCAATCATATTTCTCATATAAGAAGAATATCCCACAATTCCAATTGAAACAATGACAATGACTGTATAAAAAATAGTATAGGTTTTCAATTGTTTTACCAATTCTTCTTTTCCTTGTCTAGCAGCTTTAATCATCCAATAGATATAAAATGCTAAACAGAATATTCCTGCAAATGCTAATCCAGTAAATTTGATATTAATACATAAAAGAATACCACTTGCAAGAACGAATAAATTCTCTTTTTGATTTTCTTTTTCTCCCATACTTTCTATGATGCAAGCAAATAAAATGAGTAATATGGATATCGTTAAAGCGCCATCTACATAATAATTAAATACTTGTACAACTGTAATCGCATTAAATGGTAGCAAAATAGAAATTGCTAAACTTGCTATTAAACTTAATTTTTTATTTTGATATAGATAAGAAAATAAAATTCCAAAAGCAATATACATAAGTAGTATTGTATACCCTTTTCCACTTTCTATATTTCCAGTAAATGCATAAATAACAGAAGCAAATATTTCTGTTCCCTTTGCATAGTGATCTATCCATAAGGTATTGATATTATCTTCTGATATATCAAATGGGTTTCCATCTTCTATATCAAAATCTTGACTATCTTCATAGTTTGGATTCCAACCGTTTTTTAAAGCACCTATTGCTAATTTATGATATGTGTTACCATCAGCAGTTGTATCATATATCTTTCCTTCTACAAATGTTACACCTGTAAAAATAATGAACCCTAATAAAATGGCTACTATATTTATTTTTATATTATCTTTTCTATAAAATAGCAATGTTAACCCTATGGCAATAATTGTAATAATTGGTAAATGCCATCCTGTAACAGTAACATTTATAAAAAATAATATCGTTGTTATAAGTAATATGGCTATAATTTCTACCAATAAAAACATCGCTGATTTCTTAATCACTTCTGTTATCATTGTTTTATCTATCTTTTTCATTTTTATCTCCTTGTATATAAATTATAAATTTTTTTGTATAAAAAATTCCACTTTTATCTTTACTGTATGTTCGTTTTTTATGTATATAATCCTTATAATTGTTCTGCAAATCCTTTTTGTAATTTGTTAAAAATAACATATCCTATGACACATCCTACTAATGAAATGGCAATTAAAATTAATAATGATGGGACATCTACCATTGTTTGTGTATAGAACATATCTCTATATGCTTCAATGATATATGTCATTGGATTTAATTTTAAAATCCACTGAAAATTGGCTGGTATAGTATCTGCTGCATATACAATTGGGGTTGCATAAAATAATAATTGTAAAGCAACACCAATTAAATGTTGTAAATCTCTGACATAAACAGAAATACTGGATACAATGAGAGATATCGCAATTAATAACACATATTGAGCTAATAATACAATTGGATAAAATACAATATATTTGCTAATCCCTAATCCTCCAAAAAGAACAAATGCAATAATAATGATAGTGGAAATCAAAAAATTAACTGCTTCACTTGTTACAATTGATATTGGTAAGATTTCTCTTGGAAAATATACTTTTTTTAAGATATTTCCGTTTTCTACCATTGTAAATGCTGATCTACTAATCGCAGATGAGAAAAAAGTCCAGGGAATTAATCCACAACAAATAAAAATTGCATAATTTTCTTGGGGATTTTTTAATATCATCTGAAATACAATAGCATACACTAATATTTGTAATAATGGATTTAAGAAAGACCATAAAACACCCAAAAATGAATTTTTATATTTTCCTCTAATTTCTTTTTTTACATTTGTTTTTAATAGTTCTCTATAATTGTATAAGTTTTTAAATACATTTATCATCTGATAACTCCTCTATTTTTAAATTATCTTTTTTAGTTTTTCTTTTATTTTCAATTTTTTAATTATTTTCATCAA
This sequence comes from uncultured Clostridium sp., assembly GCA_946486515.1. Lineage (GTDB taxonomy): Bacteria > Bacillota > Clostridia > TANB77 > CAG-508 > CAG-269. Next base: position 20,986 of record CAMLUB010000004.1, on the reverse strand, counting down.
ACCTGTTTTTTGTAAGCATTTAATAAATGCTCGCCATAACGGATTTTGCCATAGTTTTCCTTTTAGTTGTCCTATTTTATAAATTTTTAAACTTTCTGTTTCGGAATAATTTCCACCTTCCTGTGGAAAATAGTTTCGAATATCTAATTGATTATATAAGACGATATACTGCTTATATAAATCTTTATTAACAACACTTTGTGGATTAATATGACTTCCGCTCTTTGCAAATTCTTCAAACTCTCTTGTAAAAGTTTTTACCATATGATTTACTGTATAACCATTTAGAATTTTTTTTCTACAATTTTCTTTTAGCATATTATCTTTTAATACTTCTTCTAGAGCCTTTACATAACGATTAATTTCTTCATCTGTATAATCTCTATTATAGTAACCATTTTCTGCAGTTTGTACATTTTCTACCACTCTTCCACAAGTATCATCGACTAATTCTTTTTGACCTCCAACATCAGCTGTGACAACTGGTGTTCCCATTGCTAAAGATTCATAAGTCGTAATTGTTAATCCTTCTACTAGAGAACAAATAACCGTTACATCTGCTATCTTATAAAATGGTTTTACATTGTTTTGCATTCCGAAAAATATAATATTTTCACTAATGCCATCTTTCTGTGCTATATTTTTCATTTCTTTTAATACTGGTCCATCACCAACAACCAATAATACAATTTGTTGGTCTTTTTCCAATAACTTTTTAAATACTTTTATGATAAAAATTGGTCTTTTCTCTTCAGATATTCTGCATAAAAACAAAATTGTCTTTTTTCCCTTTAATGTATCTTTTACTTTATCTAAATCTGCATTATCAGAAATATTTACTTTAGATTGATCAAATTCTTCTTCATCAACGCCTATATAAACTGTTTCCACATTATCAATTGTTCTTCCCATGTTTTTCTTCATAGATTCTCTTAATATTTTCGTACAAGTATATGTTTTATCTAAAAATCCATCAATTGCAGTTGAATCTCTTGGATATTCTCCATTTCTCCAACTTTTATTTTCACTGTGAAGATAATCTGTAAATACCACTTCCGGAAATTCTGATTTTAGCCAAGGGATTGCATAAAAGCCAAAATAGCTATTAGAATCCATCACAATATCAATATTTCTAGATTTTATTAAATAATGAATAAAGGCTGGCCAGTCTTGTCTATGTAGAAAGCTCGTTAAATCAAATACTTCTGCATATTTTTCAAACTTTTGTCTCCATACATATTCTGAAACCTCAGTGGTTACAATCGTAATATCAAATATATTTGGGTCTAATCTAGAAATTAAATCTAAATTAAACTTATCTGCTCCTCCAACTTTAAACCATGGAAAAATAAATAATAATCTTATTTTTTCACCTTTGTGGTTAATTGGCTTTCTATCCCATTTAAAAGTATAAGGGTAGGAATCATAATTAGATCTTGTTGTTGTAGGAAATTGAATGGCATATACGTCTTCTTTAATTTTTTTTGCCTGTTTGGCTATCTCTGCTCTTGCATGTTCATCTCTTTCTTTATTTTTATTGATTGAATCTAAGATACCGCCTTCTTTTTTCTTACGATACCAAAATCCATAATAATTCATTCTAATAGGGAAATATCCTTTTTCCAACATTCTAAGCCATAGGTGCCAATCTTCATGCACATCTTCATCAACTGCTCCATATCCTCCTACATCTAATATGGCTTGTTTCTTAACTAATGAACATACTGGAATAATATTTTCTTTTTTCTCAACATTACTATCAAATATTTTTCTCCATAAAAATTCTTGACCGTCAAAATTAACCATATCTGCATACACCCAAGAAGCTTTTGGATTTGTTCGTAAGGTCCAATAACTACATTCTAACATTGTTCTATCAATAGCATCATCTGCATCTATAATAAATAATAAATCACATTTTGCCTTTGTAATCGCATAATCCCTAGTAGCAATTCTTCCTCTATTTTTTTCATGATAAACTTTAATTCTATTGTCTAATTTTGCAATCTCATCTAAAGTTTCTTTGGAACCTTCTTCTGTACTTCCATCATTAATAATAATCCATTCCCAATATGGAAAAGTTTGATCAATAATCGAATTGGCTGTTTCTCTTATATAGTTTTTGCAATTATAATATCCTGTAATAATACTGATAATAGGTTCTCCATCATTGATTGATTTTTGCTTTGTTAAGTCTTTTCCTGGCATCATGGTATAGTCGAAATATTTTTCTTCTTCGCTCATATATAAAGTCCTCCTCTATTTTGTTTCTTTAATATATTCTTCTACGACTTTTTCAGTTGATCCATCCATTTTTATTTTTCCATCACATAACCAAACAGCTCTATCACATAATTGTTTTACAGCTTGCATACTATGTGTAACAAATACCATTGTTTTCCCTTGATTTTTTAATTCTTTCATTTTGTTATAACATTTATTTTGAAAATGCTCATCACCTACAGATAAAATTTCATCTATTAATAAGATGTCTGCATCTACATTTATGGCAACAGAGAAAGCTAATCTCATATACATTCCTGAAGAATACGTCCTAACAGGGTTATCTATGTATTGTCCTAATTCAGAAAATTCGATAATCTGATCAACTCTCTTATCAATTTCTTTTTTTGTTAGTCCAAAAATGGAAGCATTAAAATATATATTCTCTCGTCCCGAAAAATCAGGATGAAATCCTGCACCTAACTCTAACAATGATGTTAATTTTCCCTCTGTGATAATCTTTCCTTTGTTTGGATAAATAATTTTGGTCATTAATTTCAAAAGTGTAGATTTTCCACTACCATTTGTACCAATTAAGGCAACAACTTCTCCTTTTTTTATTTTTAAATTAATCCCTTTTAATACTTCTCTTTTTTGCTTTTTATTTCTTGAAAATAAAAATAATAATTTTTCTTTTATTGTATTTGCTTTATCTAAATAAACATTAAATGTTTTATATACATCATCTACAATGATTTTATAATCTTCACTCATAATTTATATTCTTCTCCTTCTCTGGGTAATTATAACAATACTGATTTTAAAAATCAACCTTTTTACAATTTTGTCATATTTTACAAATTTATGAATTTTTTATTTTTCAAACAGTGGTTTAAAATTTTATCTTTGTCATAATTTTTCCTGGAATCCATAATAGCAAAACAAACAGTTTATTCTTAGAGTCTTTTATCTTTTTTAAACATGTTTTTTGATTTGTTAATGTAGTAAATAAGATATAATGTTTGATAACATATAATCTCTTCTTAAAAGGAACACCTGTCATATCATGTTTTTCTAGAATTTCTTTAAAATATGCATAATGTCCATATGGATTTTCTTTAAAAATCTTTTTAATATTTTTCGTATAGCCATCTTCTTTGTAATCACATAACATGATTGGTTTATTAATACATTTTATTTTATATGTTAAATCCATTTCATGATACAATCTAGCTTCAGTTGAAAACTTTTCATGATTTTCTATTTTATATTGATATTGTTTTCGAATATTTGTAAAAAAGACAATTGCTTTTTCTCCCGTTTCTCCGCTCTTTAAAATATAAATCAAACATGGTGGTTTCATCTTTTTGAAATCGATTTCCAATATTATTTCTTTTTAAATCATATTTTAGAAAACATAAACCATATAAATCTTTTCTTTCTTTTGTTTCATAATAAGCTTGTAAAATATCATAAAATGCATTATCTGAAAATACATCATCAGAATCGCATTCTACAATTAAATCTCCGTCTACATATTGAATAACATTGTTAATAGCCGTCATTTTCCCTTGATTTTGTTGTTTATGATATTGTATTTCAAATTTATTTTCATTTATAAATTGCTCAATTATCTCAGAAGTGTTATCTGTTGAGCCATCATCCATAATTAACCATTGCGCTTGTACATCTTGTCTTACCTTTTCAGATTGTAGTAAATTTTTTACAATACTATTATATAAATTACCAAGCATATTTGCTCGATTATATGTTGGTGTAATAATAGATAATTTCATAATTACTATCATTCCTTTTCTAAGAAGAAAATAGGTTAGAAAAGCGTTATTTTTCAACCTTATTCTTCCTGTAATAGTTTTTCCAATTCTTTGATAATATGTTGATTATCATAAGTTTGTTTTTTCTCATCAAATGTTTTTATATGATTTTCAATAATATATTTTAGTTTATTATAAATTTCATGTTCATCATTTTCTACAATTATTGCATTATTATAATTCTCAACTGCTTCTCTTGCTGCTGTATTGGTAATGATAATTGGCTTATTTAAAATTTTTGCCTCTTCTAACACCATACCATATCCTTCAAATTTAGAAAGTAAGCAAAATATATCTGCTTGTTTCATATATGGATATGGATTTTCTTTAGCACCTAATAATAAAAATGTATCTTGTAAATGTTCATCTTTTATTAATTTTTCCAATTTCTCTTTTTCTGGTCCATCACCAATTATATAAAATTTATTTTGAAAATGATTGGCAATTAATTCTCTGTGAATACGAATTATTCTATCAATCCCTTTTTGTTCTACTAATCTTGCAACTGTCAAAAAATTGATTTGATTGTTATCAAAAGAAAAGTCTATCTTTTCCTCTGCTTTTTCTATTACTTTTTGTGCGTTTATATAATTATGGATAACCTCTTCTGTTGGTTGCATATTCGGATATCGTATATCAAACGCTTTTTGATTATCTTTACTAACAAATATCAACTTTTGGTATTTATTATAAATCTTTCTATCTATGAGTAATTTTAGTTTTGCTTTCAAACTATTTCCATATACTTTTGAAATATCATTATGAATCCAAGCTATTTTCTTTGTATTTTTGTTTTTGGTACTAAATAACCTTGTAATTGGTCCTTCTAAGAAAGCTATTTCTATATCGTAATCACCTTGAATATATTTTTTATAATATTGTTTTTGAAAGCATAAGATTTTTAAAGGCATACTTATTTTTTCAAACTTGCTGAATTCTTTATATGGTTTGTCAAATATTCTTTTTACTTTTATCTTGTCATTTAAACTTTTTTCTAGCTCACCTTTTCCATAAATCGTAAATATCGTAATATCAAATGTGTCACATAAACGATTTGCTGTATCCACTAATACTCTCTCTGCTCCGCCGAATCGTTAAACTCGTTATTCCAAATAGTATTTTTTTCATATTTTCATGAATTCCTTTCTTAAAAAACAAATCTGATTGGAAAAGAATTAAATTCTAATTATTTTTCAATCTAAACGAATTTTTCTTGTAACTTATCACGTACAAATTCCATTCTTGCTAAACTTGTATACAGTTTTAATGTAAGATGATTAACACTTTTCATATACAAATTCTTTAATCCTTTGTCTTTTAAATAGAGATTTTTCTTCCAATTAGGAAATTGTGTATTTAAGGATTTCCATGCAAATTGGATAATCTCTTTTCTTTCCTTTTTATCTTGAATCATTACCATTCTAAGCATAGAACTACATAAGATATATCTTGCATAAATATATTCGATTTCTTCTTTGTATTCTTCAAACAAGTTGTTTGTTTTGTAATATGTAATAACATGTGCCAAGACATCAATCATTTCTTTTGTCCTCGTATTTTGCACATTTGAGATAGAATTTTCTCTTTGTACATAATGGATAAATGGTTTTTGAACAATTCCATAATGATGTATAAATGGTAATAGTTTATAGAAAAACTCTACATCTTCATATCGATATCCTTTTGGAAATTCTAAATGGTTATTTTGTACAATTTCTCTTTTGATTAATTTGTTCCATGCAACCACTCTAGTATAGAGAAACATTTCTTTTTTATTGCTATATTGTTTTCCTTTGCTTTCTAATGTCTTATCTGGATATTCCCATAAAAAATCGCATTCCACATAATCTAAATCTTCTTGTTTTGCTTTATGATACATTTCTTCATACATATTGGTTTCAACATAATCATCAGAATCTAAAAAGGCAATATATTCTCCCTTAGCATATGGAATCGCATAATTTCTAGCATCTGATAACCCACCATTTTCTTTTTCTAAATAGATAATTTTATTTGGATATTTTTCTACCAATTGTTTGGCAATCGTTTCTGAAGAATCTTGGCTCCCATCATTCACAAGCAAAATCTCAATATCTTCTAATGTTTGATTCACTAAAGATTGCAAACATTTTTCTATATAATTTTCTACATTATAAAATGGAACAATGATACTAACTTTTATCATGATTGATTGCATTCCTTTCCGAGATACAAATCTGGTTAGAAAAGAATTAAATTTTGGCTAAGAGAATGCGTTTGAAATTTAATGATACCAAAATTATAATTATTTTCTAGCCTTTCCTCTTAAGCATAAATACCATTTGATATTTAAGTTTAAAACTACTCTTCTTGCTAGTTGTCTTATATTTTTTGCTTTAATATTTTTTGTCATGTTTCGTTTTCTAATTTCTTTAATATATTGTTTTTGATCCTTTTTCTCTAATGTTTCTGTTTTTAATAAAATGGCATTTGTATAATATATTTTTAATATTTCTGTTGTCTTTTGATTGAATTGATATTTCTTGATTTTTAATAATGCTTCATCATATTGTTTTAGAGCATCATTTGCTTTTTTCTTTGTTCTTTCATAACTGTCGTTTCTTGTAATACTTCCCTTTACTTGTACATAATGATATCCATAAAAATTAATAGAAATCATTGTTTTTGCAAGTACAATGACAAATGGCATTAACCCAAAATCCTCATGTTCTGTTCCAACCTTAAACTCTAATTTGTTCTTTGTAAAAATCTCTTTTTTTATCACATAAACACAAGGAGAATCTAGCAAAACATCTGTCGCATATAATTCTTGAAAACCTTCTTCTCCTGTTTTATTTTCAAATATAGGTCCACTAACGGTTTCTATTATATTTCCCTTTTCATCTTCTCTTTGCAATTTAAATTTAATTAAATCTATATTTTTTTCCATATATTGTTTTACCAAACCATATAAATGGATATCTAAATAATCATCTGCATCTAAAAATAAGATGTATTTTCCTTTTGCTTTTTTGATTCCATAATTTCTGGTATCAGCAACTCCTGTATTTTTCTTTTTGTAATAAGAAATGATTTTTGGATTTTTTTCTTTGTATTCTTGTATAATCTTATCAGATGCATCTGTACTTCCATCATTGATTAATATCATTTCTAAATCTTCATCTTTTTGTTTCAAAACAGATTCCATACATCTTTTTAATGTTTTTTCCGCATTATATACGGGAATAATGACACTTAACTTTTTCAATATTCTCGCCATCTTTCTCTTTAAAATATGATTTCTAATTGAAGCTGTCCAACCAGAAACGTTCCCAATTGTCCTCCATTGTCCGAATTTTAAAATATTGTTTCTAATATTTTTACAATATTTTCATTATATGCTTCATAATCAAATGAATTTTTTATTTCATATCCATTTTGTATAAATTCTTTCATTGCCATATATATAGCTTGTGTATCTTTTTCTACTACCATTCCTCTTCCATTTTCTACTTGTTCATAATCAGATACTTTTGTTGTAATAATTGGTTTATGTAATACAAAACTTTCTAAATATACAACTGGATATCCTTCATAATCAGAAGATAAAATAATACAATCACTCATTGTAAAATATGGATAAGGGTTCTTTTTTCTTCCTAAGAAGAGGATTGTATCTTCTAAACCATATTTTATAACAAGATCTTCATATAATTTCGTATCTGGTCCATCACCAACTAATAAAACTTTAAATAGAAAACCATCTTCTTTTAATTTTTTAGAGGCTTCTATCATTCTTGTTAATTTTTTTTGTAATTCATCATGTCTTCCTACATTTAGGAAAATAGGAATTTCTTTTTTGGCTAATTCTAATACCACTTCTTCTGTAATTGCCTCTTTTGATTTTTCTATGATGTCTTTTCCATTTATCATATTGTTACATACCATAACTTTTTCTTTCATTTCTGGAAAGCTTTCTATAAAGTGATTTTTTCCTTCATTTGAAACAAATAGGATATGTTTAAATTCTTTGCAATGTAAATTTTCAAAAAATGCAATCATCTTGTTTTTATCTCCATGATATAAACTAAGATAATCTGCATGACACCATAATGCTGAATTTTTTGATGCTGTTCTTGCCATAAAACTACTTGCTAAAGAATATGTAGCAAAACTTGCTGAAAAATCAAAGTGATTTTTATATTTTATGATAAATTTGATTCTATTTAATAAATTACATATCTTTCTAAAAATAATATTTTTACTATTGTTGGTGTTATACTCAATCACTTTTATTTTTTTACTTAATCTGTCTAAAAACACACCTTCTCTTTTTTCTAATGCAATCGTTATATCATAACCTCTTTCTGATAAATCATTTACTAATGTAACAAGTGCTGTTTCTATTCCACCTAGGTCTAAGTTATGTGCTGCAAACAATATTTTTTTCATTAAACTTTCTCCTCTATTTTTAGACATTATTTTCCTCATTATATTATCATTATATTGTTTTTTTTGCAAGAACAATAGCGGGCTTTTTTCCTGTACAAGAATAAAAGCAGTTTTTTAGCTAAGCCAATTAACTGCTTTTTGTAATCTTTATTCACAATATTCATGTTCCCATTCATCTGAAAATTTAAGATATTTTTTTACTATACAAACCAATTTTTAAGTGTGTTATATAATCATCTTTTATATCACAGGTTGTATCATCTTGATACAACCCTGTTCCCCATGTTCCCATATTTTATCCCCTTTTCTTTTAATCTTCTAATTTAGCGTTATTAATCAGCATATGCTGAAAATTTTTTACGTTTAAAGTTTTCTTTTGTTATATAACATATGTTATGAAATTTACTTTTTAAAGCATTATTATATATTTTATCTAAAATATTTTCATCTTTTGAATATATCTCAACAAATTTACTGTCTGTTACTAGCAAAATTAATATACATGAACTTTCAATAAAATCTTTATATGTATTTATGATAGTATTATCTTGTTTTACATACAATTTTATATTTGCAAATATTATATAGTAATCTTCTTGTTCTATAATTTTTTTAAAATCTGCATTTTTGTATATAGGTTTTTTAAATAAATTATCATCATTATCATTACTTTTCCTATTATTATTTATATAAATCTCATCTTCTTCAATTTTCCAAATATACTCATCTAAATTAATTTGTTTTAAAATTTGTTCTAAAAAATTCCCATATTCATTTGGTATATTAAATTCAATTCCTATTTTCATTGCTATCTCCTCCATCTTTTATTTTTATGGTATTATCACATTTGGAATTATCGTAGGTGGGCAAATTATAGAAGGAATTAGTCTCACTACTCTATATGTAACATATCCTATACCAGCAATAGTAGCAGTAGTGATTATTGTATTACTAAAATTATGTGCATCTCCTCTTTTAGAATTCCCTTTTTCATCCCATGTCCAATCATGTTCATGTGGATTTTTTAAATTAGGATGGCGATGCGGATGACTATAATCAATATCTTTTAATGCCTTTCCATCTGGTCCATAAATGCGAATATCGCCATTAGGTTTTTTTAATGTTGAATTTGGCTTTCCTTTTCTAGGTACATTACCATGCCCATTGTTCGATGACAATAAAATGTTTTTTCCTGTACTTGGTTTTCGTAATGTATTCGTTGATACAGATGTATTTTTAGCTACGCTAGTAATTATACTTTTTACAATATTACCTATTATGTTAATAATTGCTAAAATTGGAAAATTGCCATTAATATCTCTCAAATTTATAGGATTATTATTACAATATGTATATAAATTATGTCCTAATAACTCATCGCCACTATGTAAAGTTCCATCTGCATTTATAAATCTACCCATCTCTGGATTATAATATCTACTCTGCAAATAATATAAACCTGTTTCTGTATCATATCTATAACCTCTGTATCTGTATGAATTTTTGTATCCTATATGGTTTGTATTATTTGTTACATCATTACCTTGTCCATCTTTAATACTAATTAGTTTTCCCCATGTATCATATGTATAGCTAACCACTTGATTTAAGTTATTATCTAATATACCTATAATATCATTTTGTCCATTTCGTATGTAATAATATTGTTCATTGTTTAATTGGAATCCAATTAAATTTTGATTACTATCATATTGATAATAGATTGTATCATTTCCTTTGGTTTCATAAATAACAATTTCTCCATCTAAATGGTACGTTGTTGTTTCTCCATTAACTATTTTTTCTGTTCTGATACCATCATCTGTGTATTTATAGGTTATATTTAATCCCTTTTCTGTGTTCTGTATACTTGCTAATTCTCTTCCATTTTGCCATGTGTATGTATTTCCATCATATGTTAATGGATTTCCAATAGCGTCATATGTAATTTGTTTTCCATCATATGTTGTTAATTGGTCTTTCCAGTTTGCATTATTATATATGTATTCTATTACTTTTGTTGGCTGTGTTGTAATATCTCCTTCTGTATAAGCATATTCTTTTTTGTTTAAGATATTTCCCCCAGTATCATATTCATATGTGATTGTTTTTTCTTGTTCTTTGTTATCTTCTCTTGTTAATTGTCCTAATCCATCATATTGATATTTTGCAAGAAGTTCATTTCCATTTTTGATTGTTTCAATATATCCCATATTGTTGTATGAATAATGAATTGTTTCATTATTTCCATTTTTTATACTTTCTAATATGGTTGTCGTTTTATTTGGTGTTTGTGTATTTTTGTATCCATATTGTGTTGTATACGTTCCTTTTTCATTTATAATATCTTTGCTTGTTCCTCTTGCTAATCTATCATAATTCATTTTCACTACACTATTGTTAAATAAGATGCTGTTGATGTTATTATCACTATCAAAATTGTGATTCATGATATTAGTTTTATCATTTAGCTTATATTCTATTTTGTCTATATTGCTATTATCATCATATTCATATGAAATTGTCAAGCCTTTGTTATTTTCCGCTTTGGTCATTCTATTAGCCAAATCATAACTATAATTTGTTGTAATTCCTGTTGTATTATCTTTTACAGTCTTTAAATTTGATTTCGCATCATAACTAAATTCTATGTTTCCAGTTGTTTTTTCCTTTTTTATAATCCTATTAAATCTATCATATTGATATTGTACATTTTGATTATTTCCATAAGTTGATTGTAACAGGTTTCCATTTTGTGTACCATATGTAGTTGTTTTTAATGTTTGATTTCCTACTTTAATATCTTTTACATTTCCATAAGCATCATAAACAAACTCATATGTAGTTCCATTATGTGTGATGGTTTTTATATTGTCATTTTCATAACTATATTGATTTGTATATGTTTTTTCTCCTACTTGTTTTGAAATTTGTGTTGTTAAATCTGTATTTGCATCATAATTATATATAGTTTCTCCATTATTAGAATCTATTTCTTTTGTCACTAGTCCTTTATTTTCATTGTATTCATATTGAACTTCATTTCCAACCTCATCTGTTTGCTTTGTTAAGTATCTACCATCTTCTGAATATTCTCCTGTTGTTTCTATATATTTCTTTTCTTCTGATGGCTCCACTTCTTCTAAAAAGAATTGTTGTGCAGCACTATTGTTAATACTCCATGACCATATTTTTACACCACTACTCGTAGATCCATTTTCTACATCTAAGCATCTTTTTCCATTTGTCAATCTTGGTTTTATGGCAAAACTTCCATCTCCTACTGGCACAAACTCAAATTCTTGGGCTTTGTTTCCTCCTTCTTCTCCCCAATCTGTATATAGCTTTACTTCGGTTCCCTCTGCCGTGTTTCCATCATCAATATCCATGACTTTTGATGTGTCCGTTTTGGAAGCAATTTTATAATATCCATTATTTAATTTTTTCAACACCCATCTTTGGCTATCTTCATCATTGCTATTTTGTTGCACTAATTTATTATTATTTAGTCCAATATATTTACCGCTATGTTTTGCCTTTATTTTATAAGTAGCACCTGCATCTATATCCACTAAATCTGCTTTTTCTAAATAGAAAAACTGATCATCTCCACCTGCAATTCCATAAATTATTGTTTGAGCACCTGCATCTTTCGAAGTTCCTTTTATAGTTAGGGTTCTTTCTTCTCCATTTAGTTTTGTTCTTATCCAATATGTGTTGTCACTATTTTTTACAAATTTCCATTCTTGAGCTAGATTATTTTCTGAAGTTTCATATATTTGCACTTGTACATCATTTTGATTGGTTCCACTTCTTATATCCATTGCTTTTCCTTCATTACTAGCTAAATTTGTAATTCTATATGTATTTTCTCCAATTCTTGAAATTTTCCATAATTGTTTTTTATCGTTACTTTTATATTCTTGTTGCGTAATTTCTGTGGTATTAGTATTGGCATCTCCAGTTGCCTCTAAATACATGCCACTATGTTTTGCTTTTATTCGATATATTTCTCCTGATTCTAATACCATTTCATCTAGCAATGTATTATTTCCATCAATATCATATAATTTTAACTTTTGTGTTGATTTTCCTTCCCATTTAGAAATAATAATGCTTGTACCGTTTTGTGCATTATCCGTTTCTAGAGTAATACAATAATTATCTCCCTTTTCCTTGTTAATCAATCTGATGGTTCCATCTCCATTATCAATTGCCTTCCATAATTGATTATCTGAATTTCTTTCACTCCATTGTTGTATAATACCACTATCTACATCTAGATTCATTGCCTTATTTGAATGGTTTGCTAGTATTTTAAAATATCCATTTTCTTGTTCTACAAATTTAAACTCTTTATTATTATATCCTTCAGCAAATTCCCATTGTTCTATTTTTGTACCATTATCTGTGCTTGAATTCCTAACATCTATGATGCCATTTGTACTAGCAAACTTGATATTATATATCTTGTTATTTTCTGGTAATACGGCACTTTCTACTTCTTCCACCTTAGTTTTTACCACATTTCCTTTATTGTCATAATCAAATGTATATTCTTGTCCAATGGTATTAACAGCTTTTAGTAATCGATTTTTATGATTATAATCATATTCATAAACATAACTTCCACCTTTAGGATTGATTGTTCTTGCCACATTTCCTTCTGAACTATATTTGAATGTACTTTCTTGTTTTGCATTGTTCTCACTCGATACAATATTTCCATTTTTATCATATTGGTAACTATTTCCTTTTTCATCTTTAAATATACCAATATTGTCCCAAAAAGTTTCATTTGCTCCATAATCATTGATTAAATATATTGCTATGGATTTATAGTCTTTATCCGTTATAAATTCTTTAGACATAAATTGCCATTGAGAACTGTCCGTATTAACAAATGAATTTTCCCATTGAATAGAATTGTCATTATTGATTATTTCGATTGTCACTCTTACACTTTTGCCACTTGTCCCTTCTTCTTGTAATCCATAAGATTTCACCCAATATGATAAGTTATATACATCACCTTTTTTTCCTAATAAATCTATCTTTTGATATAGTCTCTTGCTTGAATACGCTGTTGATATTACTTTATATATATTATTATTATTTTGATTGATAACGGCTTCTGAATCACCTGAATCATTGTATTTTTGCCAATTATTTAAACCTTCATCAAAATATGGATTTTTAAGCAAATTATTAGACATCTGTTTTACACATATCAAATTAGACTCTAATGTTAATTTATTTTTATCTTTGTCACTTGTTCCATAATCATACATTTTTCCATAAGCATTATCAACATTATTTTCTTCTTTTCCAAAATCTCCTATACTAATGGTTTGTCCAGAATTATTAAATGTGTACACATTACTATATCCTTCATTATTTATAAACTTTGTAGTATTATTTTCATAAGTAATATCTATTGATGGACCTCCTTCACCATTTGTACCATATTGTCTAAATCGTTTAATTCTATTGACTTTTTGTCTATAATAATCATAATTCATAAAACTACCATCTATATTCTTTACTTGTGTTAATAAATTAAACCCATCATACTGATAATAACTACTTTTTCCGTCAAAATATTTTATCTGTGTTAGATTACCACTTGAATTATAATAATATTGCATTTTTCTATTGCTAATATCTTTTATTGCTGATAATTTTCCATTTGTATATTCTAAGTTAATTGTCTTTCCTGCACCATCTGTAACAGATGTTATTTTTCCACTTCCATCTAAGTTAATATGAATTTTCTGTTGTTCTGTATTTTCACTTTCATATAATAACCATTTATCATTTACCTTTTTAAATCGCAGTATATTTCCTTGAACATCTCTCATGATAAATACATTATTTTCTAATGTTAATCTTAAGTTTAACCCATCCTCATCTAGATATGTATTATTTTCTTTTTTCTTGAAATAATGTTCTGTTGCATCTTCATCAACATATTTTGCATATTCTACATTGTTGATTGTAACTAAACTTATTTCTTGACTATAATTTAATCTATATCCCTTTCCATATCCTATATCTACATCTTTATTATTGGTATTATATACATGAGAAATACTAGCTGGTAATATATTTCCTGGCGTTTCAACATCTGTGTGAACTAATACCACGTTTCCATTATAATCATTTGTATTTACTTCCCCTGCTCTTCCTACATTTTGTGTATGATATGTCATGTTATTTTCTAATCCCGTTTGATTTCTATATATAATTTGTATCATTGGTCTTCCTTCTGTGTATTCTGCATGTGTATTTGCTGATAAAAAGTAAGCATCTGATTGTGGAAAATTATATGTTTCAACATTATCTTTTAACATAACACCATAATTATTTCCATTTACATACCAGTCTTTAACTATCGCTGTAATGTTAAAATAATTGAATTTGAATGGAACATTGGCATCATATTTATATTTTATATAATCTGTTATATGTGTATCATAATTAGAATTACAATTATCCCAATTGGCTGTTGTTTCATCCCAATCAGAAGTCATTTTATGAAGATTAATTTGCATTTCATTTGCTGATGGTGTCCATTCATCTGTATCTGGATAATTGCAAATACTTAAGGTAGCTGCTATTACTTGATCTCCAGATTTTAATTCTGGTAGGTTAAATTTAATTAATCCTCTTGGTGCTTCTTTTAATCGATTATTACTTCCCACTCTAATAATATGTGCTTGATGTCTATTAGGTGTATTGTTGTCTCCTTTGAAAATAAATGTATCTTTTATATCATTATAATCTAATGATGTATTAATAGTCGGATCTATTGTAACAGGGTATTGCCTATCCTCTGATTCTAACCATTCTTTATCTGGTATAATTTCTAAAATATAATAATTTTCTCGCTGTTCTAAGTTTACTTCTATTTTATTAGATTGATTTAGTTGGTTATCAAACATGTATGGTGCTTCTATTTTAAAAATAATATTTTTCTTATCTTTATCATACACCAATACTTCTTTATTGTCATTTAATTCCATTATCATATTTCTTGCTTCATATTGGAATGTAAATTTATCTTGAATTGCATTTTTATCTTTTAAAATAATACTTTCTTTTACACTTTCAGAACCATTTACATATTTTAAATCTATTTCGTTCATTATATTTTTATAATGAATTTCTGATGAAACTTTATATATATTCATCTTTTCATTACTTTCTTTAGAATGTATTTCATCAGTTGTATAACTTTGCATGATTTCTGTTTTGTTTTCATTGTTTTTTACTTCTGCTTGTACATTTTTTATAACTTTTTTATCTATTTTATCTTCTGCAATATGTGTACTATATTTTTTGATATTTACATTTGTACTTTGCACTTGATTTGTTTCTTGGTTTAATTCTTGATTTTTCTCTTGACTTAATTCTTGATCTACTTCTTGATTTTTCTCTTGATTTAATTCTTGCTCTACTTCTTGAGTCGTTTCTTCGTTTACTGTATTTATTTTTTTATTGACTGCCTTTGCCTCATTTTCTTCTAATGTTGTTTCCTCTATTATTTTTGTTTGTTCATTATTTGATGTTTCATTCGCATCTATTTCTTCCGTCTCATTCTCTATCATTTGCCATTTAATTTCATAATTGTCTTTTGTTAATGTCGCTAACTCTGTTGCATTAGATTGTTTTGAATATTGTATTTTATAAACTCCCTCTTTATTTTCAAATTTCCCATTATATTCTTCTAAACGATTGTCAATCTCTTCTAATTTTCCATTTTTTTCATAGTGAATATTTGAAGGGTACATGGTCACCATTCTTGTTCCATCATTCATAATAAATGTTTTTTGGTTTAATTTTCTTTCACTTATGTCTTCTCCTACTATTTCTCTTTCTTGTATATTTGTTTCTATATTTTCTGTTTTTTCTCTTTCATTTATTTCTTCTATCGATAATTCTTTCTATTTTGTCCATCCTGAACTGAATGCCCTTACTGTGTTTATATTTACTTGTATAAATATAATAGCAATTAACATAGTTGCTATTATTTTAAATAAAACATCTCTCTTTTTCTTATTTTTTTCCACACATATTCCCCTTTTTTATTTATTTTAATATGTTCATTATAAATATCACCTCTTTTCTTCTAAATTTTATAAACTTCCTCTTTATCACCTCCTAATTAATTTTTCTAGGTTGTATAATATAAGTATAGCATCCTAATACATAGATTCTATTCTTTCAACAGTTTATTTAAATAGATTTTATTTCGTAGAAAAAAAGACGCAATCCTAATGTGCGATTGTGCCTTTTTTTTAATTTTATTTTTTATACTTCTAATAATTTGCATAACAACTCCAACTTTATTTTATAATTGTTGTTACCATCTATTGTCTTTTCTGACAATATTTTACAATATACCAAAAAAAATTACAAGTATATTTTATATTTTTTCTAATATTTTACAAATTTTAATTAATCATTGAGAACTATATACGTTTTAATACTTTTATTTATATTGACTATCAATTTCTTTTAAGATAACATCATGTGCACTACCTTCTGAAATACTAACATCAGAAACTAATGTTAATCTTGCTTTTTCGTGTAATTCAGGGATTGTAACACTTCCACAGTTACACATCGTTGATTTTATTTTTGCACAAGTAATCGCTAAATTATCTTTTAATTTACCTGCATATGGAATGTATGAGTCGACACCTTCTTCAAATGAAAGTTTTGCATCTCCTCCCATATCATATCTTTGCCAGTTTCTTGCTCTATTAGAACCTTCTCCCCAATACTCTTTTACATAGCCATTTCCTTTTTTAACAACCCTTGTTGGGCTTTCATCAAATCTAGCAAAATATCTTCCCATCATAACAAAATCTGCTCCTAATGCTAAAGCAATCGTAATGTGATGATCATGTACAATTCCACCATCTGAACAAACTGGGATATAGATTCCTGTTTCTTCAAAATATTTATCTCTTTCTGCAACAACATCAATTAAAGCTGAGGCTTGTCCACGTCCAATACCTTTAGTTTCACGTGTGATACAAATAGATCCTCCACCAACACCTACTTTAATGAAGTCTGCTCCTGCTTCTGCTAAATATCTAAATCCTTCTGCATCTACAACATTTCCTGCACCAATTTTAACAGAATCTCCATATTTTGCTCTTACAAAATCAATTGTATTTTTTTGCCATACAGAATATCCATCTGAAGAATCCATACAAAGTAAATCTACACCTGCATCTACTAATGCTGGTATTCTTTCTTCATGGTCTCTTGTATTGATACCTGCACCTACAATATATCTCTTATTTTCATCTAATAAAGAATCTGGATTATTTTTTCTCTCTTCATAATCTTTTCTAAATACTAAATATTTTAAATTTCCTTCTTCAGTTAATATTGGCAAACATGCAATTTTCTTTTCCCAGATTAGGTCATTAGCTTCTGATAAAGAAATTCCTTCATGTGCCCATACTGCTTTTTCTTTTGGTGTCATGAAATTATCAATTGGAGCTTCCATATCATCTCTTGATACACGATAATCTTTATCTGTTACTAATCCAATGAATTTTCCTTTTGCAGTTCCATCCTCTGTAATCATAACTGTTGAATGTCCTGTTTTGATAACTAAGTCAATCACATCTTTTAAAGGTGTTCCAGATTTTACATTTGAATCACTTACGATGAATCCCGCTTTATGTTTTTTTACTTGTCTTACCATTTCTGCTTGTGATTCAATACTTTGTGAACCATAAATAAATGCAACACCACCTTCTCTAGCCAAGGCAATTCCCATATCTACTCCTGATACAGATTGCATAATGGCAGATACCATTGGGATATTTGCAGAATATTTTGGTTCTTCTCCTTTTTTGTATTTTACTAGTGGTGTTTTTAAAGACACCTTATTTGGTATACATCTCTCATCTGTTAAGTTTGGTAATAATAAAAATTCATTAAATGTTCTTGAAATATCTTCTAAAATCTTTGCCATATTAACTCCTCCATCTATTAAAATATTAAAATAGCGAGGGAGATTAGCTCCCTGCACTATCATCACGGTTTACAAGTTTCATAGTGTTTCGTTTTATCTCTATACACCCACGATAAAGCGAAACCATTCCCATCAAAATAGTCGCTATAATGGAGATTTTCTCCATTATTTTTTCCATATCAAACCGTTTTTTCATATCCATGTCCTCCTAAAATTGATATTACTAGTATATCACATTTTTATCGTGGTGTAAACCATTTTTTATTTTTTATATTATGTAACCATAAGTTTTATGTCTTTATTATGTATCAGAAGAACACATATTAAAAATATGCGTTCTTTTTCTACTTTTATTTTTCTATTTACTTTCAACAAGTCTTTTGGTTTCTTTTGCAATCATTAACTCTTCATTTGTAGGTATTACATATACTTTAACTTTTGAGTCAGGTGTTGAAATTACTTTTTCTTCTCCTCTCATGTTGTTTGCATCTAAGTCTAATTTTACACCCATAAATTCTAGTTTCTCACAAATACCTTTTCTGATATTAATTTGGTTTTCTCCAATACCACCTGTAAAGATGATGTAATCAATGCCTTTCATAGCAACAGCATATTTTGCAATAAAGCTTGCAATAGAATAGTTAAATTGTTCAATCGCAATTTTTGCTCTTTCTGTTCCTTTGTTTGATTCATCTTCTATCACTCTAAAATCTGGTGCCATTCCTGATATACTTGCTAATCCTGATTTTTTATTTAAGATGTCTTCCATTGCTTGTGGGTCTAGATTTTCTTTTTTCATGATAAAAGTAACTACTGATGGATCTAAATCCCCACTTCTTGTTACCATAGGTAATCCTGCAAGTGGTGTTAATCCCATACTTGTATCCATTGATTTACCATCTTTTACAGCACATATACTAGCCCCTTGACCTAAATGGCAAGTAACAATTTTTGTTCCTTCAAGAGATTTGTTTTCTATCTCACCAAGCCTTTGAGATACATACATATGAGAAGTTCCATGGAATCCATATTTTCTAACTCCATATTTCTCATAATACTCATAAGGAATTGGATAAATAAATTTATCCTTTGGAATTGATGAATGGAATGCCGTATCAAATACACCTACCATTGGTTTATTTGGCATAACCTCTCTACAAGCTTCAATTCCTAACATACATGCTGGATTATGTAATGGTGCTAAATCTGTACATTCTTCTATTGTCTTAATAACCTCATCTGTTATAACAACAGATTCTGTTATTTTTTCTCCACCATGAACAACTCTATGTCCTACGGCACTAATTTCATCTAAAGAATCAATCACTTTATACTCTGGATTTGTAAATTGTTCTAATGTAAATTCAATTGCTTCTTTATGATTATATGCTGGTTTTTTAATTTCGATTTTTTGTCCATTTACTTTATGTGTAATAAATGCTTCTTCTTCTCCAATTCTTTCATATTTTCCAGAAGCCAACACTTCTTCTGTTTCCATATTAATTAATTGATATTTTAGTGATGAACTACCACAATTTAAAACTAAAACTTTCATTTTTTCCTCCTTTTAGGGACGTGCCAAATCGTTCAGAATTTGAACAATAGCGGTTTTTTTTAATATTTTCTCTGTTCTTTACATTTTAAAGCTCGCGTTATTGTTCGTGTGCCAAATTTTACGTTAGTAAAATTTGTGTACAATCGTTACAGCGAAACGACGTTCTTGTATAGAAAAACTCGATTTTTCTTTTGAAAATAAAATGTAAGAAATTTATTTTCACTTTGAGTCTAAGTAACTTAAAGTTTCATATTGTCTCCTATACAAGAACAAAATGGACAGACCCTTAATTTGTTTATTCTTTCTTTATATTCATTGAAATTTATCTAATATTGTCTACCTTTGGTCGTCTAGCTTTTTTGTCCATATTTAATTTGACTCCATCTGAATCTTCACTTTTAGCTGTTTCATCTTTATTAGGTTTTTTCGTGTTTTCCCTAATAAATTCGGTTATTATGCTTAATTCCTCATCGCTTAGTATTCTTTGTTTTTTTCTCCATTCTTTACTATTTTCCATCTATGCAGCCTCCTTCATTAATTTAATGTTGGAAAAAAAATTGGGCTTTTAGCTATAAAGGCTAACAACGCCAAAATACAATTATTTTCAACACTCCATAGTTGCTCTTGCTATCATGAGTTCTTCATTTGTTGGAATCACAAAGGTTCTAATCTTTGCATCTTTTGCTGTAATTTCTGCTTCAATTCCTTTTACCTTTTGATTGTATTCTTTGTCTATTTTGACACCAAGCACTTCTAAATAATCACAAATGGCTTCTCTCGAATCTTGACCTTTTTCTCCCACACCTGCTGTAAAGGTTAATATGTCAAATCCATTCATGGCTACTGCACATTTAGCAACATAGCTAGCAGCTAAATAATGGAAATTATCAAGTGCTAATATTGATCTTGTATCTTCTGCCGCCGCTTCTGCCTCAATATCTC
>CAMLUB010000003.1 GCA_946486515.1 uncultured Clostridium sp. | reverse complement strand
ATATGTTCTTTTGCTATTTCAAAAACTTTTTGAACATGATCATCATCTAACATATAGTAAACTTCTTTACCTTGTTTTCTACACTTTACAATTCCACTTCTCCTTAAAGTTCCTAATTGATGTGATATTGATGATTTACTCATATTTAATACATTTGCAATATCACATACACACATTTCGTTTGTATCTAATGCAAATAATATTTTTGTTCTTGTTGTATCTCCTAATATTTTAAAAAACTCAGCTATTTTATTAAACACATCTTGTTCTGGTATCTTTTTTAATGTGTCATCCACAACTTCTTGGTGTATTATGTTACAATCACATATAAATTCATTTTTTGACATTGTTTTCCTCCTTTATTTTCGTAAGATAATTGAGTAATTATTCAACTCTAAATATATTATAGTTGAGTGAGTATTCATTTGTCAATATTTTTTTTTAATTTTCAAAAAAAAATGTTACCGTTCAGACCTAAGCATCTTAAGGCAGATGCTTAGGTCTGAACAGGAACAAAAAAATAAAGCATTTTAAGAAATGCTTTATTTTTTATAGTTTATTCCCACTCACAAATATAACCATTTTGCTCACCTGTATTTTTTTCGTTTAAATCATTCCATTCTCCATTCCCCCATGTAACAACTCTATTTTCATTGCTAATCACATTAGAAGAATCATTTGGTTCACCTTCACTCCAATTAGTATAATTCCATTCTTCTCCGGTTACCCATTTCCAATTTGATTTATCTTCTCTATATGCTCCTATCCAATATCTACCACTACCTAATTGTAATGTTTGTTTAATATAATCCATTTCTTCTTGAGAAGTAATTGTCACAAGATGTCCTCCTGCTTTTTCACACTTTTCTTTTGCTTCTTCCCATGTTAAATGACGCTCTTTTATAATTTCATATCGACTACTAATTTTAGCATTTGGTTGTTTATTGGAAGTTTCTTCATTTGTAGTATTTGTTTCTGTATCATTTGTTGTTTCTTGATTATTCTCTATTTCATCTTCTGTATTATCTAATGGTTCATCACTTATAACAATATTGCAAACCGTTATTTTTGAGTGATTAATTGTTACATTTTTCTTTTCAAATCTTAGATAACCATCTATTCTAGCTTCAATATCATATGTTCCATCAAATAAAAATACTTCGTAATTTCCTTCTTCCATTTCTGCACATGTAGTTTCATTTGTTTGTATGTTTTTAAAGTATATAAGAACATTGCTTTCTACTACTTCATTTGACGAATTTTTGACTGTTCCTTTTACTAATCCTATCTCTGAAGGTTCTTGGATTTGTGCTGAAGCATTGAAATTTTTGGCAGCATTTACCGCATTTTCAGCATTTACCACTCCTACTGCTCTTTCATCACAAGACACATAATTTTTTGTGTTTGCTAATAAAATTTGTTTTACTTGACTAGCACTTAAATTAGGATTTGCTTGATAAACTAAACTAGCAATTCCTGTTACAATTGGTGCAGCTTGAGAAGTTCCTTGCATCCATTCATATTCATCTTTGTATATGGTACTATACACATCTCCTAATGCAAAAATATCTACATAACTTCCATAATTAGAATATGTTGTTTTCTTATAAGAAAAATTAAATATTTCACCCAAACCACCATCACCTATATCTGTTGTATATGGTCTTTTGGCAGCTCCAACAACAATAAAATGATTATTTGCAAATTCATTTTCTTTAAATACTGTTGTTATAACATCTAGTTCCAAATTGGTAGCATCATTTCCAGCAGATTTAACAATCAGAAAATCTTTTCCAGTTTTTTCTATTGTAGCAAAAAAATCATCAAAATATTCTTTATATTCTTTATAAATCTCATCTTCTTTCATAACACCATCTGTTAATGTATGTCCTATGCTCATGTTAATTACTTTGCAATCATCCATAATTAATGAACTTAAAGCATATGCATATGAAAAAGTTGTTGATATATGTGTAAAACGTCCATCTGCATTTTCGTTTTTAAAATAATACCATGGAGTTGCATAATGCAAATTCACATGATCATTTACTCCATCAATTCCTATTCCGTTATTTCGCGTAGCAGAAATAATTCCAGCTACATGTGTTCCATGAGAACGAAAAGATAAATAACTACATCCTCCTCCAAATGTGTGATATTTGCTTTTATTTTCCTCATCATTATCATGATTATAGCTTTCATAATATGTTAAAACATTATCTATTGTTTCAAAATCTTTACTGGTTAAAAAATGTATATCTTCTTGTTTGATTTGTAAATCTTTATGAGAATAATATATTGGCGAGTCTATAATTCCTACATTTATATTTTCTTGAGGATTTACAATTTCATATGCCTTATTAATTCCTAATTCATTCATATGATAATCTTTATCAAAATGAATTTCACCTAATCCAGCACTTCCTACTTTATTTTCATTGATTTCTTCTTCATTAATATAATTATAGATGACACTTTTTACAGCTTTTTCTTTTTGTAATTCTTCTTTTTTAGCATTTAATATTTCTTCTCCATCTTCTTTAAATTTTACTTGATATTGATTTAAAAAATATAATTCACCTACAATTTCTCCATCATATTTTTCTATGATTTTTATAGCCTCCTCACTAGAAGTATCTTCTGTAAAAGTAATTATTAATTCTGTAGAGACTATTTTCGCAGTTTTATCTTTTAATTCTACTATATCATTTTCTTCAAGTGGTGCAATATATCCCATTCCCTCTTTTTCTTTTACTTCAACGGTTTCTTCTGTTTCTTTATTTTCTTCTGTTAAATTTTCTCTATTTTTTATAAATAATCCTATAGAAATTGCTGCACATATAATTATGAATAAAACAATAGAGATTATCCATATTTTTTTATGACTTTTTTTGTTCTTTTCCTTTTTCTCTTCTTTTAATTTTTCCTTCTTTTGCTTTTTTTCTTCTTTTTTATTTTTTGTTTCATTTTGTTGCTTAAATTTTTCTTTAGAAATATCCTCTGTTTTTACTTCTACATCCTTCTTTGTTTCATCATTTTTTTCTTCCATTTTTATCCCCCTTTGTTTAGAAATCTTTAAAATATAAATTTTTTATATAACTATTAAATTTGTTATATTTCTATATTTAAAATTTAACATTATTATATCACAAATGGATAAAAAAATATCCTATGTACAAATTTTTTTATGATTTTCTTTAATATATTGATCTTTTTTCTTAAATCTTTCTCTTTCCTTTCTTGCTTTATATTTATAGTAAAAAAACATAAAACATAAAAAGAAAAATAAAATAATGCTTGTCACTTTTGATTGTAAGATAATTAATAATATACCTAACAATGGAATTTTAATTATTTTTTTTCCTATTATCTGATTTTTTGAAACTTTGTCTATATTAGGATAATAATTTTGATTAAATTTTGTTATATATCCATCATCTTTGCTAACAATCTTATTTATTCGTATCTTATCATGCATTTCATAAGCTATAATATCATTTATTTTCAGTTCAGATTCTTTAACTTCTTTTGTAATTATGAAATCATATTTGCTAAGATCATCTTCCATTAGTTCTGTATCTATACAAAAGAAGCTTATTCCAAATAAATGAAAATATGATTTATTAGATATGGTTGTATTAATTAAGAATAAGATATTGAATAAAATACAGAATGTTATTATAAAAAATATAATTGGTATTAATATTTTTTTTAACGTTTGCTTTTTTTCAAATTTCGTTTTTCTAGATTTTACTTTCTTCAATTTTCTTTTTTTCTCTCCTATTTTCTAATTTCTCTTGTTTTTCTATCTTTAAAAAGAATAAAATTAAAATGATAAGGATTATAATCAAAACAATTAATTTATTTTCAAGTACTGAAATGATGTTTCCTAAATATGGTATCGTTAAAATACATTTTCCAATGATTGCAGAAAATTTAATATTTTCACTATCTTCTATATTGTTGTTATCACCTTTTGTTATATATGTTTTTTCTTTCGTCATCTGGTCTACTTCTACTTTTTGGATACGGTGTGTCATAACCTCTTGATTTTGTTCAAAGGTTATGACATCACCTGTTTGTAAATCTTCTTCTTTACATTCTTTTGTAATAATGACATCACCATTACTAATAGATGGTTCCATGCTGTCTGATGTAATGATATAGGCTCTATATCCAAATAATCCTATCCCATGATTTTCAGAAGAAATAAAAATTAATATTATGTTATAAATTAAAATAACCAAAATAACAGCTAATATTTTCTTTACAGTATTGGCATATTTTTTTCTTTTATTGATTGAATCAACATCATATTTCATAATTGATTTTTATTTCCTTTCTCTTAGCAATTTAAAAAAGAATTTCTGTACACCAGTAATCTTTAAAGTGCACTATATTATGTTAGATTTCAGCCCAGAATGTTATTTATTTTATCACTAAGTAATCAAATGCTTCTCCCACATATACATCTCCGTCATATAATTTATATACAAGTTTATAGGTTCCTGTCATTAAATTCTCTTTAAATAAAAAACTGTTTTCTATTTTTTCTAATGGTGATGTAGATATGATATATTCTTTTTCCTTTTCGTTATGGGTTGCCTTTGTCAAACCATTGTTCACAAATTCTTGCAAATCAACTAATGTATAAGTTTGTGCATATTCTTCATCATAGTCTCTTCTATATAATGATACTGTAATATTGGGATTGGCTAATTTTGAAGAATATTCAACTGTTGTTTGCAATATATTTGAATTTTGCTCATTCATGCCTGTTTCTTTATTAATTATTTTACCCATATCGCTGTTAACAACTTTTAGACCAAATGCTGAATTGATAATTCTAACATCTAATTCTATTTTGTCAGATGCAGTCAAACCGTAATAAATTCCATCTGGTGAACCAAATGATTCGATTTGAATTTTATAATCTCCGTGTTGCTAGTGTGGTATTATCAATCGTATTCATTTTTAATTTTGCTAATACATTTGTTACTTTATCTGCTATACAGATTCTTGTTGTTCCATCAACTCTTGGATAATACAACTTGCCATCTAATTCAAAATTTACTCCAAATAAACTATCTAGACTTAACTGATTGCCATTGATGTCATAAATACTGATTTTAATTCCTAATTTTTGATCAAAATATTGTGTATCATAAATGGTTTTTGAGTCTACAATGGTTTGTGTAAATTCTGTAATCACATTTAAGTTTAATGAATTTCCTAAATATAAAGTTTCTGGTGATAAATTACCATCTAATTCTATAGTAGCATCTTTATCTTTATAGACACTATACATCATACTATCTCTTTGAATACCTAACACACCTACCAAAGTTTCATTTTCAGAATCTCTTAGTTCCATTAATAGTGAATTATTATGTATGTCATTTGTTATATTGCTTTCTGCAAAATTGGTATGGAATATAAAGTTTTCATAGATAACATCTTCTTCACTATGATAATACTGTTTGCTTGCTTCTTCTTCATTAAATTTAGCATCACTGCTTCCCATAGATAGAAAGTCTGATAAGTTATATTCAAATATACCATTCTTTGCATCATCACTTGTTACAATATAATAATAATATGTATTGGTTACCATATCTAGCATTGTAATTTTTGTATTTTCTGGTAATACATATGGTAAATTATTAGAATCTCTTGATATTAAAACTCTTTGGTATGTTTCATAATCATTTACATATTTACTGTTTGAAAAGTCTTCTACATATAATGAATAATATGTAGAAAATGTACTTTTACTGGTTATTGATGTTTCTGTTGTTGTAAATAGCCCATATTCTTCACCTGGTGTAATAGCAGCCTCATAAAAGTCATTTTGATATAATGCGGTTGATAATGTAATAACTATGTCTATATACGAAATATCATAATTTAAATCATCTATTGGTGTTAATACTTGTAATCTAATGGTTGCAGTTCCCAGAGGTTGTTCTACAGTTATATTTTCTGAATGATATAAACATAAGTTTAATGTTGGTGTATATGATGAATTATCTTTATCATAGTGATTGCTTCCCGCATATGAACCACCATTTTGGGTTAAGAAGTTTGTCGTTCCTTTTGTTTGCCAACCAACATTTCCTGTTCTCATTGTTAATCCATATATCGTATTTGCTTTTTCTTCATCTGGTTCAATGGTATTAATTTCATCTGGATTTACTAATGTTACACCATCTTCTAATCCTGCTGAAAATCCACTTACTGACATTTTTAAGTTTGGATCAGAAAATCCTTGTAACAATAATTCATATGTTCCTAAAGTAGCATATTTAGATGCAGTTAAAGAAACTTCAAATCTTGTAACATTCATAGCATCTCCTACTACCCACATATAATACACGTCATCTTCTGGTGTTGTACCGACATAATCTACTTTTATTTTTCCATCATCTTTATAATTGGTATAAAATCCATCTATTGTTGTATTATGATCGACCATATGTTGTGCCATTACATAAGAGTTAGATGAAAATGTACCTTCATTGGTTATCTCGTCTCCATTTTCAAATGAATAATGATAAAAAGCTGTACTTGTACTTGGGCTCATACTATTGGTAAATAATCCAAAGAAAAACATTCCATGTACTTGTCCATAGGCAGTTGCTTGCTCATTTGTTGCTACATTTAGATTTTTACCTTCTAACATGTAGATTCTATTATCTACATTTTTTTCTGTCATTTCTCCGGTATCTGGATTAATGGTAACTTTTCCAACTTCTTCTTTTCCATTGATATCTACTAAACTGTCTAATTTCTCCAATAAGTTTGCTCCATTACATAAATACAATGTTGAATTATTTTTTAATTTTACTTGGTCTACTCTACTTAAAGAGAAAAATGTATCTGAGTATTCATTTGTTCTATCAGTTGCACCTGATAAGGATATAGCTGAATTACTAATGGTAACACAATCTGCTCTTTGAATAGATACATTGCTTTGAGGATCATCTGCTGTACCATAATTTTTGATATTAATATAACTTGTTCCACTTGTACTTGAAGCATTTCCAGAACCAAATATACTTCCTGTTATTTTAAATTCTGAATGTTTGTTTCCATCTATTTGCATGTCAATACCTTTTGTGACACTGATAAATGAAAAGTCATATATTTCTGAACCAGAAGCATTGGCCTCTCCACCGCCAAATACGGTTCCTATAATTTCAATATCTCCTATTTCAAGTGAGGTATCTCCGACAGTATCATATCCTATATTGGTTTGAGTTGTGCCATATACAACAGATGTATTTGCTCCACCATATACATTTCCACCAATTTTTGCTCCAACTATGTTGACTGTACTTGTAGAATTATTTTCTGTTTCTGTACCTGTTGCTGCTTGATTTCCACCACCAAATACATTTTTCGTTACTTCATTTGCACCTTCCATGATAAGATTTGTATTACCATAGACAACTGCTGATGTTCCGTTTCCTCCAGCATATAAGCTATTTCCTATTGTAGAATCTTTTACATGAACATATGTATTTTGTGTAACTGTTCCTTGGTTTCCTCCTCCATATATTGTGTCCTCAATGTTTGCATTTGTAAGATTTACATATGTATTTGTATTGATGCCTGCTTGGTCTCCCCCACCATATATTCTTGACTGGGTTCCTCCTGTTACATTGACATTTGTTTTATTACAAATTGCTTTATTTCCTCCACCATATACATCTTGAGAATTTCCTCCAGTTATGATAATATTGGTTATTTCCGTAATTCCACCTTGGTTATTTCCACCATATATGTTTGTGGCATTTCCACTTTCTATATATACATGACTTGCTGTAACATTACCTGATAAATCAGATCCACCATAAATATTTTGAACCGTTCCACCTTTTAAATATATGGCTCTTGTTTCATCATCTTTACCAGATGATACTAAATCTGCTGATTTACCACCATTAAATGCATTTGTTACATTGGCATAGTCTAATAAATAGACATGTACTTTTGCTGTTTCATTTGTGATAGAAGCTTGATTTCCTCCTCCATATACGGCAAGTATTTTGGATTCATATGTTTTTCCGATATTGACATCTATTGTACCAGTGATTGTACCATTGATATTGCTTCCGCCAAATATACTACAATTTTCTAAATTGCTTCCATCTACATTGACAGCTACGTTTCCTGATACAGAAGCTGGTGTATCAGAATCTCCTTCTCCCCCACCAAATACATAACCATTGATAGATACAATATTTGCTATACTTGGTAAATCTTGAATATTAACAGTGATATCACTATTCACTTTTCCAAGAGAACTTCCACCATATATATTTCCATAAACATTGAGATTATTTTTTTGATCAGTAATATTTAATACGATTCTTCCATTAACATTGGTTTCTTCTCCAAGACCGCCACCAAAGGCAACATCTGTATTGGAATAATCAAATCCATCTGTAGAAGCTTTTGTTCCTAATTGTCCTCCAGAAATATCCATTAATACTGATCCATAAATATCCCCTCTGATATTAGAACCACCATACACAATTCCTTTTACATTTCCATTTTCTATATCGATATCAACCGTTCCATATATATGGTTTTGGTTTGCACCACCATATATATTGTGATTAACACTTCCACCTAACATCTTAATTGTCACTAAAGTATCTAAATCTGGAGATTCTTCCGTTTCTACTTTAGTATATGTTAAAAAATGAAGATTACGTGTACTAGAACCATTTGAAATTTCCCAACCATTATTATAACCCAAATATAAAGTATATGTTTGTCCAAACCATCCTGTTGTTGTATATGTATAGGTAATTGTTTTTGTGTTAGAACCTTGGATTGTAAAAGCTGTTTTATTTCTTGTGCTTAATGTGATTTCTGCACTATACCCAGTAAAAATTGAACCACTAACATCACTTACATATATATATTGACCTGTTGATGCATTTTTAATGTAATAATTATTTCCACTTTCTCTTTCAAATATCCATTTTGATGTATCTGATGGAATTGTTGCTGTTGACATATATTGATTTCCTAATTGATTTCCACTAATGGAAAGTCCATTTTCTCCAGATGAAGAAGTTGTTATCAAATATTCTATATTTTCAGTAAAACGAGAAGTTTCATCATGAAATTCTATAACATCAGGTCCTTGAATATTTGATGAACCAATAATTCCATAATTTCCTCCACCAAAAACATGATTATGAACAATGGCATTTCCATCGATAATGATACATGATTTATCTGTTTGACCTGCATATCTCGTATTTCCA
This sequence comes from uncultured Clostridium sp., assembly GCA_946486515.1. GTDB lineage: Bacteria > Bacillota > Clostridia > TANB77 > CAG-508 > CAG-269. Next base: position 29,064 of record CAMLUB010000003.1, on the reverse strand, counting down.
TTGGCACCACCACAAACAGAACCAGCATTTACACCATATAAAACTTCATCTGTATTGGTTACATTTACGACTTCATTTCCATTACTGTCTATCGTTGATGATGCACCAATTTGCGCATTTCCACCTACATAGATAAAGGATTCTCCTGTTAATTGTCCATTATTACTAGAAGAACTTGCTGCTACTCCGTTAGATCCTCCACTGATACTGTATTTTACATATCCACCAGTCATTTGGATAATTCTATCTCCATATGTATGTGTATAACCAGCTCCTCCTGTAATATTAAGAATATTACCATCCTTAATATACATATATGTTTTATACATATCTTCTTCTGTAACATTTAAACCACCAACAATATTGGCAATATTTCCACCTTCAACAAGTAAATATCTATCAGATTTATCATATCCCGTTTGTCCATGTCCTCCAACATATATTCCAGCATAATTTCTATCACTATCATCTGCTGTACTTGCATCATTGAAAAAATCTACACCAATCGTTCCACTTTTAATAATGGTATTTACGACTTTACCATTTCCATATGGTGAACATGTTGAACTTGAAGTCTTTGATGCTATTCTATCATAGATTTTAAGACTTTCATTGTTATGCTTTACTCTATCAATGTCTGAACCTATGATAAAAGTGGCATTTGCTGTTGTCGAATTTGATGCGTTAGAACCATAACCTGCTCTGTATAATAAGGCAGAATAATATTGCCCTGATTCAACAATCACTCTATATTCTGAACTACTATGATTGTAATATCCACCTTGTACCTGTGTAAAAGTACAGTTGTTATTATTTGTCGGAACAATGCCTCTACCAACTCTTAAATTATACATATTTCCATAAATACATGGTGTTGTAGATCTTGTTCCATCTGTTGTCGCATATGAGGAAGCATAAGATTCTCCAGAAGAAACATATATATAATCTAATTGTAAATCACTATCTAATTGAATATCTGTATCTTGTACATCTAAATATGTTCCTGTATTTCCATAATTGACACCATCATATAAACTTGTTAATGTAAACGCTGTATTTGGAGAAGTCACATCATTACCATCTAAAACCCCATTCATGAGTACAACAATATTGACTTCTCTATCAGAAGCATTTGTACAACTTTTTCTGTTTGCATTTAATTTACTACTGATCACACTCCAATTATTATTTACTGGACTCGTTGATGATGTTCCTGAGTTTGAACCACTTCCGATGGAACTAACAAAGATGACATTTGCATCAATCCAGTCAGGGTATAAATCTATCACAAGATTTCCAGAATAATCTTTTATATGATTTATATTTGTATTTAGTGTTTGAACAAATGTATTCGTATTTGTACTGATACTATTTTCATATTTTGTATTATTGGTTTTCCAACCATTAAATCCTTTTTCAAGTGGTCTATTCATAAATGGATTATCAATTAATTCTATAGATATATTTCCATTACTATCTACTGGAACACATTTTCTATAAGACACCAATGTTTGTGGCTCTGTATCAGAAATTGTTCCGTAAGGGGTGTATTCATCTCCTATGGTAATTGTTGTTTTAAAAGAATTTACAGATAGATTATTATAAGATACATTGTTCAGTGTATTTCTACTATCTGCCCTAAATGAAACATAAAATGTAAATGTCCATGTATCACTATTGCCTTGCAAGCCAGATGTATCTATTCCAGTAACTTTGATAATTCCATTACTAAGACTGACATTAATTCCATTTGAAGAATTATCACTTGAAGTTTCTGATTCATTAAAATAGTTTGAAAAATTCGTATTTGGAACTTGCATTTCCATTGTCCAACCAGAATTTGCATTAAATTCTGGATATTGGTCTTTTAAATTCTGAATGCCACTAACTGTACAAGTAATGGTATCTGTTCTGGTATAATATCTATTCCACCCGCTACCTCCTTGTTGAACACTACCTGTAGATGTTCTTCTAGCAGTAGCATTTAATGTAATATCATATTTTTCTGGTGTGACAAATTCTGTTAAATCATAATCATATCCATAATAATTGATAGTAATTTCTTTTAAATTACTTTCTGTATATTTTCCAGAATTTGTTTTAGACATGTTTTCTGTATAATTTAAACCTAAATAATAGTTTTTATCTGCTTCATAATCATCGATTGATAATGTTGTATTTTCTCCTTCTACAGCCATTAAAGAAATTGCATTATTTGAAGGTGTATTTTGAGTTGCCATATTATTTTGTGATGATATGACGTTTTGAGATTCTTGTAATTCTAAAAGTACATATGCGTGTAATTCTTTTACCGCAAATTGAAGTTTATTTTCTTCTATTTTGACATCTTGTAATTCTTTGATTGTATGTGTTTGTTCTGTCGCATTATCTTGTGTCGTACCTTGCTTTGTGTCTTCTTGTTCTGTATTTTCTTGTATCTTTTCTTCTTGTGTTTTGTCTTCTTGAATTTCAAGTATTGTATATGTTTTATCTTGATTTGGCATAGCCATTTTAATGGTTAATGGTTGCTCATATTTTTTAGCTAAATATTCTTTTCCTTGAGACATTAACTGGATATCAAAATTTTCTGTAATACGATAATTAGGATATTTTTCTAATATTTCAGTTTTAAATTTATCGATTTCTACTTCTGTTGTTTCTAATTCTGTATCATATGGCATATACCCAGAAACAGATAAAATTCCCTTATTTTCATATTCTTTATTATTAACTGTATTTTCTTTGTTTATCGTATTTTGATTTTCTTCATTATTTTCATTATTTTCTATTTCTTTGAAAATAAGTTCTTTGTTATAAAATATTTCTCCTTGAATTTCTTTTTTATCATATTCTACTGTTAATGTTATACTTGAATTTTTACGTTCTTCTTGGGTTAAATAGATTTTTTCTCCTGGTAACTTTTCAACTTTAGAAGTTTTTTCTATATCTTCTGTAATAGTATTTACCTGCTGAACATTTATTGTATTTGTTTCCTCACTACTTTTTGAGTTACTTGCTTTTCCATTTGCCGGTTCATTTGTTGTATTGAGTAGATTGCTCTTTGTGTTTTTCTCCGTATTTTCTATCAGTTCTTTTTGTGTGACAATATATTTCGTAACTTTTTTTGTATTGATAACATTAGGAAGTGTAATTGAAAAACCACTTTCGCCCTCATTGATAGCTTCTAAAGTAATTTTTTCGTCAACTAATAAACTGCTATTATCTTCTATATTAGCAGTGATTTCAATTACTTTACTAGCTCTAGAATTGCTAAAAGCTCTCAGTAATATAATTATGAGTATTATTAAAAAAATTAATACTAATATATTCCTTTTGTTTGTTTTTTTCATTTGCATAATCTCCACAATTTTGTAAAATTAATTTATATCTAATAATTTTTTTATCTCACATAACTCTTTAATGTCTTCAATTTTTAAATTTGCTTTTCTTATATTAATAGCCATTTGTATGTTTTCAAGTTTTGCAATCAATGTTCCAAGATGTTTTTCATCTAAATCTTGTTTATCAATTGTAAAATGTAATAATTTATATTTGTCTGCAATAATAAGTGCTAAATCATTTTCTTCTATAAAAGAGGTATGCTTTATCATTGCATTATATGGATTATTTAAAAATTCATCTAATTCTTTTACTTTTTCATTAATTTCCTCTGGTTTGATATTTTTAAATTGCTTAATAAGGCATGTTGTTAAATATACATAATATGAATTTGCAAGATTTAAGATGTCATATATCGTAGAATCATTATTGATATCTGCATATATTTTATTACAAAATTTATTTATGTCTAATTCTTTATATTTTTCCTTAATTGTCTGAATTAGTTCTTTTGTTTCTTGTGCTTGCCCATTATTCGTCTTTTTTATTCCAAACAATCCTTTTCTATTTGCTTTTTTATTTAATTTATTTAATTTTTTCTCTAAATTTTCTATTTCTTTTTTGGTTTCTAAATAAACTTTTTTGTAATTTTCTTTTTCCTCATAATATTGTTTGATATCATCAATGATAAATTTAAATTTTAAATAATTTTGATATTCTTTCAAAGTATTTAGAAAATTAATGATATTTCCTTTCACTTCTTCATTTTCTTGTATATTTTCAAGTATATCTTTTGGTAAAATTTTTGTAATATCTGTTTTTAATTTTTCATCTTCAAGGTTATTGATGTTGCATTCTCCACTTAAAAATTTTTCTTTTATAACTCCAGGTTCAATTGCCATTTTTTCCATTAGTTGTTTCTTTAAATCTATGTATGATTTATTGATTTCTTGTAAAGTAATATTTGCCTTCTTCAATTTTTCACTTTTTTCTTTTTCGAAATATTTATCAATGATAGGTTCATTTTTAAAATAAATATTCCTCATATTTAATTCAATATGAATCATAATTTCTGGACATTTCCAATAGATTTCTTCAAATTTTTCTTTTATCTTTTCAGAATGAATGTCACATTTTTTTAATTCTTGAAAAAAGGTTTTCATATAATCTTTTACATATATACTATAATTAAAATCTTCTAAAGAAAGTTCAATTCCCACTTTTGAAAATTTATCAATGCATATTTGTATTTGTTCATTAATATTTTCAAAATTTTCTTTATAATATCTAGAAATTGTAAAGATTGATCTATCTAGTCCCATTTTTTCATAAGAAGTTTTTTCTTCATTCAATAATTCTAATATATAAGTAATTGTTTTAATTCTTGTCTGTAAATTTTCTATTTCTGTATTTTCTGTTTTTTTAACTGCCTTTTCATATCTTTTCTTTAATTCATTAGAAACTTCATCTTGATATGTTGTATATTCTTTTTCTAATTCCTCTAATTTATCTTTAAAAATTTCTACATTTTTAGGATTATTTTTTGGCATAGTAGATAAAATTTCTTTGCTTGCTACAATTTTTTCAAGTATTTCTTCTGTTTGTATAGACATCATATCCTCCTTTTCTATATTGTTATTCTCATTTTTCCTTTAAATAGAATATCTTGTTCTATAATGGAAAAAGATGTATTACTATATATTTATTCATTCAAATTATTGGCTTTTTCAATGCTTTGCTTCTCTTTTTCTAAATATTTTAAAAATTCATCAAATTTTTTATAAAATTCTATTAATTCTCCTGTTTTTACATCCTTTAAATCCATTTTTCTTTAGCTCCTTTTTTTGTATGTTTTAAGTTGTATTTTTCTTTCTATACTTGCACTTTTTAACACTTGTATCATATCATAAAGCATATAAAAAGTCTACGAATTTTTGACAAGTTTTGACTTTTTTAGTAACAGTTCAAACCTCATCATCTTAGGAAAGGTGTGATACGTTATATTTTTAAGAATTCGAATGCGACCGGAGTCATTTAAGAAATTCTTAAGCAAAAACTATAAAAAGTCCCGTCTCCGGGTATTGTTGTAGTTTTTGCTCTAGAATTTCTTAAATGGGAATCGAAGGGTAGCCGAGAATCTTAAAAATATAACGTATCACACCTTTCCTAAGATGATGAGGTTTGAACTGTAAAATCAAAAAGAACAGATTTTAATCTGCTCTTTTTGATTTTATATTATATTATATTATTTTATACTGTTGGTGTTTGTGCTGGGACTTTAAATTCTAATCTAAATTTAATATCTGAACCTGATGCATTGTTTTCACAGTCAACATCTTGCCCTTCAACCCACATATATATTCTCATTTTAGTAATTCCTTCTTGTAGTGAAAATGCATTTTCATAATCTGTCATCGCAGTGTTTGTAATAATAGATGGTGTAACTTGTGTAAAGTTGTCGTCTGTACCATTATTTGTTTTTGATATATCCACTCCTGTAGTAATTGCTTTGTTAATACCGTAATATGTAACTGGATCTTCTGCAGTTTGCTCAAGTGTAAGACCATAGTAACTTTTTGCAGATGCCACAGCTGCTGCTGTATGAACGTCACTATTTGGTTCCCATAACTCTGTTGATTCTTGGGATTCTTCTAAGAAAGAAGTTGCTAAATCATGTTTTGTTACAAAGTCTGCTGCTGGAGTACCTATGTCTGCATGTGTTTGTTTTATAAATGCTACACGAGCAGCATTTTGTAATCCAGGATTTCCTTGCTCTTTAAATGTTACTGTAGAATTTGCTCCTAATATAACATTTTGTTCTTCTTTATTAACTTGTAAGAAAATATCAAATGCAACAAATCTTCCATTTTCGCCAGCTGTTTCTGCTGATTCTTCTGTTGCAGTTAGCGCAAAACTATTATTTAGTGATTCCAACTTTCCGTAATACATTTTCATAAATCCAGTATTAGAATCTATTTCTCCTATTGTTGATACTGGCTCCATTGTACTTGGTAATTGGTTTGTATTTCCTGCATATGCTGCTGTTTTTAGGTCATCTATGGTAAGTGTAGATTTCCAATGTTCACCATCTGCAGATATCTGCAAACCACTTTGTGCTTCAATACGTACATCAATATCGCTAACAGATACAACAGTATTTGCTGTAAACCATGCATATGTTGATGCAAATAATAATGCTGCTAATAATAACAATATTAGTATAGCTGTTTTTAAATCAATTTTTCTTTTGCTTTTTTTACTCATTTTCCCCTCTCCTTTTTATCTCACAACTTATCATTCGTTGCTTTTTTATTTACTGTTCATAGAATATCACAATATTATTTTAGTGTCAATTCATATCAAAAAAGTAATATAATTGTAATTTTTTAGCTTTTTTGTAATATTTTTGTAACATTTTATTGCTGATATATTTCATTTTTATGTATTTTGTTTTACATTATTCTTGCTTTATATGTTCTTCTTTAATATCCATGTGCATCTTCATTTCTCCGCCAATAATATTATCTAAACAATCTGGGTCATCACCCTCTACAAATACAACAATTGTCATTTTATCAACATCACCTGATTGAAAATCACTTCTCTGCTCTACAGCCACTTCCTTTTCAGAATAAAATGGAGTTGTTCCTTCTTCTGGTTCGCCAGTTTTACTGTTTGCTTTCGCATATAATTTCATATCATCATTTCTATATATCATAACTCTTATGGCCTCATCTGCATTTTTAATAACATCATCAATTACAACTTCATACCAATAATTAACAACATCACTCCCTTTGTTTTCTATATAAAAACTATAGGCAAAATAATTCTCTCCATTTAAGCTTCCTCCCCCTCTTTGATGTATATCTTTTGGTAGCCATTTAACAGATATGTTATCTATAAAATCTGCACTTGTTGCTTTTAAAATTCTTTTATCATCTTCACTATTATTTTCATAAATAACTAAACCACTTTTTTGTGCAAATTCTGGGTCAAGTGAAATCGTAAAATTTCCACCTTCATAAAAACTCACTAATAAAAAATAGACAACAATTAAAAATACTGTCATAATTAATAATCCTGTTTTTATAACTTCTATTTTCTTATCTCTTTCTCTAATTTTTTCCGAATTCAATTTCACTTTTTCTTTTTTATCAACTTTCGTTTTTTCCTTTTTTACTTTATCCTTCACTTCAAAAAATTCCCTTCTTAAAATTTTTTTCATCTCTATTGATTTTAACATGCACATAACGATAATAATAAAACCTAGTTAGTAGCCCCCTTATATAGAAGTTGTAATTATTAATAAATAATTTCATTACGAATGTGATTGAAAATATTTTAGAATTTGTTATATAAACACAAATCTCTTGCTTTTAAAAATCACATATGTTAAAATGAACAAAAAACAAAAGAGGTGTAAAAATGAAAAATAATAAAAAATTATTCATATTATTAGTTGGGATCTTTATATGTCTTTTATTATTTTCCATTGTTCTTATTTATGCAAAATATCTTTCATCAGCAGATGGTCAAACAGATATTAGTATTGCAAGATGGAATATCATTGTAAATGATAAATCTATAAAAAATAATACAGATATATCATCTGCTATACAACCGATATTTACTGGAAATGAAAATATAGCTTCTGACATCATAGCACCCACTGCAGAAGGATATTTTGATTTGAATTTTGATTTTACAGATGTGGATGTATCTTTTCAATATGAAATTAACGTCTCAGCAAATGAAAATAGTTCTGTTAAAGATTTAGTTGCAACTGGATATTCTCAAGATGATGGCGAAAAAATTACATTTGATGAATTTAATCAACCAATAACAGATACCATTTCATTAGGAGATAATATTGACCATAGAAAAATACGTGTATATATTCTTTGGAATGATGATGAAACTACAGCACAAATGACAAATGATGATGATACACAATCTACTAAGCAAGATAATCCTGCTCTTTTAAATGTAAATATTTCATTCACACAAGTTGCAGATTAAAATGTAATCTTATCATAGATATTGTCGTTTTATTGGTTTTGATTCATTGTGTGTATATATATTAATTTTAAAGAATTCGAATGCGACCGGAATAGTTTAACAAATTCTTAAGATAAAATCGTAAAAGGTCCTGTTTCCGGGTATTGTTGCGGTTTTATCTTTAGAATTTGTTAAACGGAAATGGAGGGTAGCCGAGAATCTTTCAAATTAATATATATACACACAATGAATCAGATTTAAGGAACAACAATTTTAATTTGTGCTTTGTGTTGCAATCAATGTCAATTTCAATTCTATGCTGTTTTCATCAGGATGCAATTCATAAAACTCATAAGCTTTATTTCCCCATATGGTATCTGCTTCATCATCTCCTGATTCAAAATCCCACTCTAAACTAATCGTAAATTTTCCATTACCTGTTCCTTCACTTAATTCTTTATCATCTTTTTCTATGTTGATTTTAAATGGATACTCCGTATTCATTTTTGTTATCATATCCTGAGTTGTTAGACCATTTTCTTCATCTACAGTAAACGTCTCTCCCATAACTGTTAATTCTTTAATTTCATAATCTAAAACAGCAGGTGTTTCACCTTTGTTATGTACTTCTACTATTTTTTCAAATCTATCCATGCCAGGATAAATTCTACCAACACTAACTAATAGATTTGTTGTGATTTCACCATCGGCTCCAACAAATTCTACATTCCATGAACTAACATGTGCTGTAATGTCGGTCGAAACCCTTGTAGCATATATAAACCAAGCATATGCATTAAATAGTATTAATAAGATTAAAATGAGCATATTTTTTATTTTAACTTTTTTAATAATTTTAATAAATGTATGCATATTTCTTCCCTTCATGAATTTTGCAATGTATGATATGACTATTCTTTTTTTGTTTTATTCTTGTTACTGGTTTTATTATTAATTTTATGTTTTTTGTCATGGTCTTTTTCATTTTCATCATTTTCTTGTTCTTCATCTTCATCGTCATCATCTAATTTTGATTTTATAATTTTTCTAAATGTCAATAATACTATTGGAACAAATATAATAAAATAGAAAATATAATTGTTTGACATTGCTCTTTCAATCCAAGATAATAGTCCCATTTTATAAATAACTTTTCCAATAACTTCATTTTGTGTAATTTCTGGATCTGCTTTTGTATTGGCAATACCTTTTGTTTGAATTCTATAATTTTCATTTTCTTTTTCTATCATAATAACTTGGTGAGTTACAATTTTGTCTTTAAAACTCCCCTCTTTTCCTTGATAAACAATATCATCGCCTACTTGAATTGTTGATGGATCTACTTCTTTTGAAACTAAAACATCTCCCACTTCATATTCAGGAACCATACTTCCTGTTGCAACAACAAAAATTCTATATCCAAATAATGTGATTTCATTATTGGTGGTTCTTTGTAAAATTGCAATGATTAATATAAACAATACGATAATAAAAATAATCGCATATAAAATATTTCCAATAATCTTTAGTATTTTATTATTTTTTAATTTTTGTATTTTCTCTTTCATATCATTTACATTCCTTTCTTAAGGTGCAAATCTGGTTGGAAAAGATTATTTTTCAACCTTTAATTCCCCTTCATCTCAACCATATCTTGATACTGGTCAAAGTATTTTTTAAATATCTTTTGTATGTCTTGCAAAACTGCCATTTTCTTATATTTTATCACTTCGTATTTTTCTGCTACCAGTTGTCTTAATTGTTCTTCTGTCATATCTTCATCTAAATCTAACATTTTGTCTAACATTTGTTCCACTACAATTGCCTTTATTTCTTTTTTAGTATCTTGTTTTTCCATAGTATCTTCGTCCAAAGTTTTCATTGCTAAATATTGCAATAAAAACGCTTCGTCCATCATCTTTTTTAATTGTCCATTGTCCATATAGTCTTTATTATCTTCTGATTCTATGGTTTGCTCATCAAAATTAGCTTTTAAAAATTCCCATAATCTCATAGCATATTGGAAATGCACATTTTTTAAGACGACATTTGTTTTTCTAACTGGATCCTTAACGAGTACTATCTTTTCTTTGTCAAGTATTTTATATACTTCAGTTGATTCAATATCCGATATTTTTCTTTCTATTTCTTCTATTCTCATTAATAAACTTTTATTTCTTTCTTTATCATCTTTTTGTTCAGTATCCAGTTTAGAGTTAATAGAAACATTAATATCTACTTCTTCATCATTTAATTTAGATTTTGCATTATATTCTAATTGTTTATTATTTTTGTCTTCTTCTTTATTTTCTGTGCTTATTGGTTGCAATAACGAATCTTTTCTTGTATTCACAAAATACTTCATATTTTGTACTAATGTATAAATCAAACGATTTTCATACGTATCATAGGTTTCTTCTTTTCTTACATTTAATAATTTAGATGGTATCACATCTCCTGTTTCTTTATCAATATCTTGAATCAGATTTGTGTGTTTAGACAAATGCTTAATCGTTTCTACTGATACTTTTTTTGCTTGCTCTATTTTTACAGTTTCTTCTTCGTTTTTTATAAAACGATTTGGAGACCTAAAAATAGAATCTATATGTGGTATGACTTCTTCCATCATATTTATCCACTCTATATCTCTTGTTATATACTTTTTTTCTGTTTGTACTTTTAGTGTAGATTCAGCAGTATCCATAAATGTTTTCGTTTTTTCTTGATTTGCATTTTCATATAGTTCTATAACTTCTAAGTTTTCCAACTGTTATTCTCTCCCCTCTATGCCATCTTTTTCAACCTTAATAGATAATCGATACATTCTTTCATTTTATTTTTGCCAAAGGTTGTATTCAAAAATTGAATATATGGATCAATTTCATCTCTAATAGCTGACATATTCAATTGTTCAAATTTTCTTAATATTTTCTTAGCAATAAAATAGTCCACACCAGCAATCTCATCTCCACCACATGCTACATATACAGGTACAAATTTTTTCATGTGTGCCACAATACGATTACCAAATGCAATACGAAAATGTTGTATAACATAATTATCCATTTGTTCTATTTTATCAACTGTTTCCTCAGAAATTGGATTTTCCTGTATCGCTGTTTCAAATAACTTATCTAAATATGAAAAATTAATTCCTTGGGCTTCTGTATAGACTGGTTCAAATGCAACACTCTTTTCGTTGATATCTATTGGCATTGCTCTATCATATACCTTATCTGTTACAGCAAATGTGGAATCATCATTATTGATGGTACCAATATACCACATATTGGCTGGTACTTTTATCTTTCCACCTTCAATATATTTCGGGTCAGTTTTCCAGCTATTGGGAACTAATTCGATGATCCATTCATCTCTATTTGGCATCTCCAAAATAGAAAGCATTTCAGCAAAATAATATTCCACACGTGATAAATTCATCTCATCTAGAATGACTGTAAATACTTCATCTACATAGCCAGCTGTATACATTTCTTTTAACATTTCTGTTTCATTGAATTTTTTGGTAAATTCATTAAAATATCCAAACATGTCTGTTCTATCTCTCCATGAGGGTTGCACAGATGCAACACATGAGTCATGTCTCATAAATTTTCCCCATGCATATGCCAAAGATGTTTTACCTGTTCCAGAAATACCTTGTAAAATGATCAATTTTGTAGAAGCTAGAGCTGAAATAAATATTCTGACCATTTCTGGTTTATAATATAATTTCAATTTTGAAGCAGAAAAATTTCTAAAATTTTCACATAATTCTGGCAATGTAAATGAATTTTCATAATCTGGTTGTTCATAATCTTCATATTTTAAATCAATTTCATGCAATTTTGCAAAACGGATATCTGGGTTATTAGAATCTTCTTCTTGTTCTTGTTCATCAATTTCTGGTGATTCATCTGGTTTTAGCCCCAATTGTGATACCTTCATTGCCATAATATTTTCTTTTTCCTTCATTAAATTTTCTACTTGCTTATTTAGTGAAGCCACTTCTTCTAATAACGCATCTTGATCAACTGCTTTTTTTCTGAATTTTATATATTTTCTACATAATAAATAAATCAGTGCAATGATTAATCCTATGAATATTACTACACATAAAATAGATACGACCACTAAAACCCATTCAGGTGCTGATAAATCCCCTTTGTAAGTATCTATAATATTTTGGTAAGAATTAAAATCAAACATCTGACTTAAACCTGTCCCAATTGCTTTTATAACGGTTATAATTCCTGAAAAGAATTGTTTTAAAAATTCATATAAAAATTTTGAAAACGTTTCCATACTGACAATATTTCCTTTCTTTTTATTTTACGTTATCTCTATCATTTACTATTATTTTATTATTTTGCAATACCGCGTTTCTATATTTCTATAATATTGTTTTTCACTTCTTGATTAAATTGCATAACTTGTCCATATTGTTTTGACTCTCTATTAAGTATGACATATTTAAACATTTTTAAATTTTCCATATTTTTATAATTTGCTTCAAAAGAATTATCCAAAATAATCGCAAATCGATATCCCTCTCTCATAAGTTCATATACAGCTTCTTTATTTTCTATAAAATATTCATGTCTTATTTTTAAACATAACTTATCTTGAATGGCTGCATTATCAATAATATGTAAGATACTTTTTATTTTTTTAGGTTTTGCTAATAATGTTTCTGCAAATTCGACAATATATTGTTTTTTAAAATTTTGTTTAACCACATCTCTTATGATTTGAACACTCATTAAGTAATATTCTATCACTAATTTGTCCTCATTTGTAATTCCAGAATTAAATACCTTATGAATAGCCATTTCACTATATTCCATAGGAAATTTTAATTCGAATTTTAAGTTTACTCTATATACATTTGCAATATTCTTATAGTTTGATATCTTTAAGAAAAATTGATTTGTGTTAAACTTTGTTAATAATCTTTCTTTTTCATCACTTATTTTTGTAATTTCATTATATAAATTTTCTTCAAAACCATCATTTTCCCTATTTAAAAGTTTTTTTCTGAGTTTTGTTATTTGAAATATCTTATTTCTTAAATCTTTACAATATACAACATTGTCAAAATATAAAACATAACAGAAAAAAACATGTAACTTATCTATAAATTCCTTATCTTCGAAATTTTCTGAACTGGCATATTCATATGTTTTTCTTAATTCTTCTAGTATGGTTCTTCTGATTGTCGCATTTTCACTTCCTTTAAAGAAATGATAATATCTTGCATTTATGTATTTTTCAGAATACATGTCATCATATTTTTTATCATATGTGTTTTCAAATATCAGTTTTAAATATGTTGTTATTTGTTTTTTCGTTAGTGCAATGTATTCATCCATTATATTGATTGTCATTTTATATGTTTCCTTTCTTTAAAATAATGATTTCTATTCACTGCTAACAGTTATAATGGATTTATCATTATTACTGTTTGGATATGTATAATCTTTATTAACATCTACTTTATAAAATCTAATTTCTCTACTGGAGATGGCATCTATTTTAATAGTAAATCCATTGATATATGTTTTACCATCTATATTGGTTGTTGTGATATTGGTTGCATCTGAATAAACACTATTTGTTACATCAAATAAAACATCTCTTGGATCAAATGAAATCTTAACCTCTGCAGAATAACATTTTGCTTTTTTATCCTCTGATAAGGATAGATAGGTATCTATATCTATCCTATCCCCCACATGAAAAGAATCAAATGCTTCTTTAATAGTATAGTAGGTTAACGTATTTGTAAGACTTAATAACATATATGGGTCTTGTGATTGATCTGTAATTTGGTAAGTCAATTCTTCTTTTCCCACAACAAATGTAAATTTTCCTTTTAACGTCTTCTTATATGGTGCAGTTGAGTTAACGACTACATCAACAACCACTTTGTCTCCATCTTTTAATTGTGTATTTGGCGTAATGGTTAAGTTAAAAAAATCGGAATTGGTATCTGCGTTAATAATCCCTTGTGTTTTACTTAACTGACAAATGGCATTATCACTACATGTATATGAAATATCATATCCGATATCATAAGTTGCAGATTCTATATTATTTAAACGACTATTCATATTAATTGTAATGGTATAATCATCTACACCTGACCAATTATCAACTTGATAAACAGATGTATCTTCTGATAATTTATCACTAAAGAAATAGAATTCTTTACTTCTCACAAAAAAATTGCTGACATTACTTGTTAAATATCTACCAAAAATAATGATAAATGACAAAAGGCTAAGTGCAATGAGTGTAGCAATGATTATTTGATTTCTTTTATATTTTATATTTTGGCTTATAAAAGTTCCTATTTTCTTTTGCATATGACTCCTCTTTATTCTTTTAAGATGTTACCTGATGTGAATCGACTTGGATTTCTAAGGCTTCTATAATATTTTGATAATTTGTTGTATTATAGTTTTCTGGAAAATGGATAACTAGTTGATATATATTTGTTTTTGGTTCTTTATAATATAAATTTTCTTCTTGTGTAGTTATATTTCTAAAATATGTACCATATTCATCTGGTTCTACCGTATTTGTTTTTATAATATTAACTGCTCCAGAATCTGTATATTTTTGATTTTTATATAATTCATATGTTAATGGCAGATTTGTCGTTGTTCTAATCGTCAAATTATATACCAAATCAATTTCAGCTGTTTTTTCACCATCTTGATTTCCTATAGAAAATGTATATACATATGCATCATCTTGTGGAAATAATGATGCAAGATTTAATGTCATTGTTTTATAATCTTCATTTAATAAGTAAAATGCAATATCCACATTTGCAGTGGAATTGGCTATGCTTTCATATTTTGATAAAACAAGAACAACAATTCTAATAAGAATTAAAAGACATAATATAAGAATGACAAATTTTGCATATAATCTCTTCAGTTTTTTATTCATTCGTTTATCATTCCTTTCTTTGGTTATAAATTTAGTTAAAAGGTGTTGTAAGCATATTTCTTGCTTTTTTAGATATATTTTTATTATTTTTCATGTTCCCTATTGGTTTTATCATTTTTAGAAGCAAACTGTATAACCACTCCCACAAGGAATAGCAAAAGTAAAATAAGCCCTAATATCTCTGGTGATAAAAAGATTTTTCTCCACACTCCTAATTTAGGAAGGATATAAATTACTCTTCCTAAAATCTGATCTTCTGTAATAGGTTTATCTTCACTATTATTGGCATCTCCTTTTGCCACTAAGTGGTTGCCATCTTTTTCTACTAATCTATGTGTAATAAAATTGTCTCCTTCTTTATATACAATGACTTCTCCTTGGTCTACATTTTTTGTAATTTTGACAATCACAACATCTCCTACTTCTATTGTACCTAACATACTCCCTGTTGCTACTTCAAAAAATGTATATCCAAATAAATTTGCATAATCATTTTGAAATACTTTTATTTGTACAATATAGTAAACACCTATCATGATTAAAACAAAAACGATAAGTAGTAAAACATTCAGAATATGTCCTATGATAATACTAATTGTTTTCTTTTCTTTATGTTTTGACATCTTTTCTCCCGTAATATTTGTTTTTTTGATTTATCAATATTCTAGACTAACACTTATACAAATTTTCACATATTAAAATTGATGAATATATTTGTTTGTTATTCAGCAACATATTGATTTAACTCTTCTCCCAAATATTGACAAACATGCACAGTAATTGGAATTTGATATTCTGCCCCCCATGTCGTTCCTAACGCAATATCTTCTTCATGATTATTTTCATTTTCCATCCATTCTACTTCTACAGTAATTTCATTTGTCGTTCCTGCTTGTATGTTTTCTAATGGTATAATTCCTGTATACGTATTTTTGTCTGTTTTTACTAATTCATTTCCATTTAATGTTTCTTTTATCGATTTGATTTGTATATTTGGATTCGTCAGTTTTTCTTCATCTAAATGAATATCATATCTTACTGAAACATTGGTATCTTTAGGATTAATATTGATTTTAAAGGTACCGGTTAAACCAGGTGCTATATTCCCTGGTTTAACATGTTCATTTTCTTCCACAGTCACATTGTTTATATCAAATTGTATATCTGTTCCGTTGGTTATATCTGTTCCATTAACAATAATATTCCATGTTCCATTTTTGAGTTGAACGCTTGCTCCTAATTCACTATGAAAAAGCGCATATATTCGAATTACTCCATATATAATTAGTAAAATGATACATAAACACAAAAAAATCAATACTTTTTTTGTGTTTTTTTTACCTAAATTCGTCATTTTATTCTGTTTCCTTAGCTTCTTTTTTATCTTCTTTTGCTTCCTCTTTAATTTCTTTCTTTGCTTGTTTTATTCCAGTAGCAACCACCATGATTTGATTAACAAATGCGATTAATGCTGGTAATACAATTAAAAATAGAAATCCCCATTTTGATTCTATAATGCCTAATACGGTTCCCACATTTGGCATAATGGTTGCTGTTGATGTAGGTCCTATAACATATTCATCTGAAATTTCATATTCCCCATCATCGATTAAATATTTTACATCAAATTCGTTTGAATCATCTATATCATTGATTGTTCCTAATCTTATCACGACTTGTTCATTATATACATCATAATATAGAAATTTATCTCCTATTTCTAGCCCATCAGCTTTGTCTATAATTGCTAAATCCCCTTTGTTGAAATCTGTATTTAATTTATTGTCTGGTACAATTACAAATGATGTTGTACCAAATTCTGATACTTTATAGTCATTGTATGACAATAAGCAAACTGTTACAAATATGGCAATTACTAAATAAATCATAAAAATAATGTTAAAAAATACTCTCTTCATTTTTTCCCCCTTGTATAACAAAAAAATTCTAGTGCCAATATATCATACTAGATTTTTTTTTTCAACGTTTTTTTATTAGTTTCGATATTTTTTTATATTTTCATTTACATTTTTTTATGCGAATGTTATAATAAAATAAATTTACTGTGGAGGATACAAATGATAAACTTTTCAGATAAAGAAAATATGAAAAAATTAATCGAATTAGAAAAAATTTCTTTAACATCTACATTAGAAATCCAAAAAAATTTAAATAAACAAGTCTTGATGTTTATTAAAAATTTTATGTCAGATGTTACTTTTTCATATGATATTAATCCTAATGATAGAGCTTTTTATTATTTAAATGAATCAACAAATGCTTTAACAAAATCCAATTCTAATATTACGATTTTAAAAAATTTATTAAATTCTTTAGATAAAATAAGTAATCATATTGAAAATTCAGAAGAGCAAATAAATGCATATAATCAAAGTTTTCAAGAGCATATAAATTCTATATATGAAAGTACAGAAATAATAGAGAACTTTGTTCATAGAATCACAACAATGGATTTATCAGAATTAGCAAAAAATTTAACTACCCCAACCGAAAATAGACAAACAAATATTATTGACAATGAAATTTTGTCAAACTTTTATCTTGAAAAAAGTTTAATTATTTCAGAATTTCAACAAAAAGTATTCCTTCCTTTTACGATAAATGAAATTAAGGAATTATTGTTAAGTAATCATTCTGAATATGAAACCATACAAAGTGTGATTGATCATCTTTATACAAGACCACTTGATGATTATAAATTCTCAGCTATTTCAAGATTTAAAGAAGCTTATAAACTTGTGACAGAAAAAGAAAAAGGTTCTAAATTAAAAGCGATAGGTCTTGGTATTGAGTTGTTTTTTAATTATAATTTACACCCTGCTATTATTACAGCTTGTAAATCTTTAAATGAATTAGATATTTATTTAGCTTGTTTGGAAGATAATACATTAGATGATTTTCAATTTTTTGATGTTAAATATGAAATTGCACCTGCTATCGTAAATCCTTCTAAAAACACTATTCTTTAAATAAATTTATTAACAAAAGTAGTAATCTATACATGAGATTACTACTTTTGTTGTATTTTTTATCATATCTTTATTTTTTTATAAAAAATGGCTGAGTAGCAGATGGAGTTCTTCCATCTGCTACTTTCTAATATTAGTTCCTAATTTAATTAAAATACAGAGGGAAATTTTTTTAGTCCTCCCCTCCCATTTCGGTTTTCGAAGCTTTTTACAGAGCCTTATAAATCTTATTTACGGCTCTAGCTACAGCTTTATCTTCATCCTCTGTCTGAACTGTACATTCCAGTATTTTTTCGAACTCATCTATTATGTTTTCTCTCTTTTAATATTATTCAATTTCATCACGATTTTCTATTGTAGAAGTGTTAGAATTAGGTGTACTTGTATTAGTACTTGGTACTGTATTTGAAGTATTAGTAGAAGTATCTGTACTTCCAGCACTATTTGTCGTATTCGTATGATTGGTAGTAGAATTTGTTGTAGTTGTATTAGATGAAGTTGTATTGTTTCTATTTGTATTTGTTGTATTAGTTTGATTATTGTCAGTCGTTGTATTTGTCCTATCAACATCTGTTGTTGTATTTGTTGTATTTGTCGATGTATTTGTTTCTGGAATTTCATTTTCTAAACTTGGATCTAATGTTAAATCTTCATTAGAAGTATTTTGATTTGCCTGTTCATTTTCTTTATTTGGATTGCTATTTGTTGTAACTTTACTTCCAGAATGTTTTGTACAATTACCTGGTTTGGTTCCCCATAAGAAATATTCTTCATAAGTATTAGTACAACCACTATTAGCAATTCCTCCAGAATCTGCACATATGGTTTCTGTTTGTATCCAGCTAGGCTTTTTAAATGTTGCATTATCTAATCCAGAATGAATATTTCTCATAACATTTGCCCAAATAACTCCTGCTGGATTTTGTCTATTAAAATAAATCGTTTCATTTTGATCATATCCAAACCAAGTTGCAGCTGTATAGTATGGTGTGAATCCGCATAACCATCTGTCATAATTTTCATCTGTTGTTCCTGTTTTCGCTGCCACATCCTTTCCTAAAATAGCACAATAAGTAGCTGTTCCATTTGTTCCTTTAACAGGCTGTGTTAATATTTCTTTTAATATGTAAGCTACTTGTTCTGAAAATACTCTATGAGATTTAGGAGTTGCTTTTATAATTGTCTTTCCTGTTTGATTGGTTATTTCAGTATAAAAAGTAGGTTCTATATATACACCATCATTCGCAATAGTTGCATATCCTGCCGCCATTTCTAAAGGCGTAATTCCTTTATCTAATCCTCCTAAAGCTAGTGATAAGCTTTCATCCTTTTCTGTCAAAGATGTAATTCCCATATCTTTTAAATAGGATATAGAAGTTTTTACACCTATTTGCTCCATCATCTCTACAAACGGAATATTCTGAGAAGATTCCACTGCTCTTCTAACGGTTATTTTTCCTAAATATCCATCATAGTTGACAGGGCTGTAATTTCCTTCAAAAGTTGTCTCTTCGTCTACATATATGGTTGCTGCAGTGAATTTTTTCTTATCAATTCCAGGTGCTAATACAGCTAATGGTTTGATAGAAGAACCAGTTTGTCTTGTACTTTGTGTCGCTCTATTTAATCCTCTGGCTGTATCTTTTTCTCCCAAACCTCCAACACAAGCGACTACTTGACCTGTTTTGTGGTCTATAATGACCATTGCTGCTTGAGCTGGGTCTCCACCTTCTCTTGAAGCAATATTGTATTGACGCTTATTAAATTCTGTTTCTGTTTCATCTTGAATACTTGAGTTTTGAGTACTATTGATAGTTAATCCACCTAAATACAAATAGTTTGTAGCAAAATCTTCTGTTATATTTTTCTTATCTGCTATGTCTTGGATAATTTCATTAATTAAAGCATCTGTATGGTAAGAATAAATCCCATCACTTGCTTCTACAGTTCCTTGCTGAAAGCTCAATCCATTTTTTACCTCTGACACAGCTGTATTATATTCTTCCTCAGTAATATATTCTAACTCTAACATCTTATCTAATACAGTTATCGTTCTATTTGTGATTTTCTCTATATTATCTGTTTCGTCATCAAATGGATTATATGAATTTGGTGAATTGTTAATTCCTGCTAAGAAAGCACATTCCGCAAGTGTCAGATTTTTGACATCTTTACTGAAATAATACTGGCTACCAGCCCCTACCCCATATATATTAGGTCCAACATATATCATATTAAGATACATATCTAATATTTCTTCTTTTGAAAAATAACATTCTAGTAAATATGCTTTCCACCATTCTTTTACTTTTCTAGAAATAGAACCACTATTATCACCGGTTAAATTTTTTACCAATTGTTGTGTAATGGTACTTCCACCAAAAGAAGAATTTCCTAGGTGTATAACATAATTAATAATGGCTGAACCTGTTCTTTTTATATCTACACCATGGTGTTTGTAATATCTTTCATCTTCAATAGCTACATAGGCATCTTTTAAATCTTGGGGCATCTCTTCATTTTCCACTTTTACTTTTTTTCTTTCACTACCAAGCTCTGCAATGACATTGCCATCAGAATCGACAACAACAGAATTTTTATTTGTAAACATATCTGTTGTTATCTGTTTCCATTGATAAGCAGAAATACCTAAAATAATAGCTAAGATAATAAGAACAATGATGATAACTATAATGATAATTTTTTTAATCTTCTTTTTCCTAATGGCTTTTTTATAGTCAAAATCATCATCTTCACTTGCATGATTTCCTTTTTTACTATGTTTACTTTTTCTATTCCCGTTTTTCCTGTTTTCGTTAAATTGAGTTCTATATTTTTTTCGGTTTTCTTCATCAATAAATTTTTCTCGTTCTTCCTTCTCTTTTTGCATTTTTCTCATAGCTCTTGGAAGTTCTTCTTCATCTTTACTATGATTAAACATATATTCACTTTCCCTCATGATAAATTTCATTAATAGTATATCACAATCAATAAAAAAATCAATGTCCTATTGGGGACGTTTCTGTTTGGGACATTTTTATGTAGACTATTTTTATATTTTTTATTGATCTGTTATATTTGATAGCACCAATCAAATCATACATCAATACATCCATATATATTCTATTAATAGAATTTTTTATAAAGCTGTTTTACTGATTTAAATTTTAATATTTCTACAAAATTTTGATCATCTATTATTTATAGATATTTTAATTAGTTTCAAAATATTCTATTTTATTGCTAGTTCACATAAAAATGTCCCAAACAGAAACGTCCCCAATAGGACATTGATTTTTTATATATACTGAGATATAATACTATATATACCGAAGGAGCGTGAAAAACATATGATAAACAGAGAAGAAAATCCTGACTATATTAATTCTTTTTTAGATTATAGTGCCACAATTTTAAATAAATCCCCTAATAGTATTAAAGAATATAATTACGATTTAGCAATGTTTTTTCGATTTATCAAAATTCACTTTCATATGACAGATGAAAC
Organism: uncultured Clostridium sp.; assembly: GCA_946486515.1. Taxonomy (GTDB): domain Bacteria; phylum Bacillota; class Clostridia; order TANB77; family CAG-508; genus CAG-269. The sequence goes on along the minus strand of CAMLUB010000003.1, from coordinate 7,266 downwards.
AGATTTTGCAAAGATTGAAATTAAAGATATTCCCATTAGTGTTGTTAAAAAAATTACTTTGGAAGATATTCATGCTTTTATTAGTTACATGGCAATGGAACTTAGAAGTAAAGCTGCTACAAGAGCTAGAAAGGTATCAACCATTAGAATCTTTTTTAAATATCTTTCTCAAAAGGCAAATTTAATTGATATCAATCCTGCTCAAAATTTAGAAACTCCAAAAGCAGATAAAAGGCTTCCTAAATATTTAAATTTAGAAGAAAGTAAACGATTATTAAATGTTACAGAAAATGAAGATAATCGTAATTATCAAAGAGATTATGCCATTATCACCCTATTTTTAAATTGTGGGCTTCGTTTATCTGAGTTGGTTGGAATTGATATCAAAGATATTGACTTTAGTGAAGCAAAATTAAATGTTATTGGTAAAGGAAATAAAGAAAGAACAATTTATTTGAACCAAGCATGCTTAAAAGTAATTAGCGAATATTTACAAGTACGACCTAAAGAAGGTGTTAAAGTTGATAAATTAAATTCCCATAAAGCTTTATTTTTAAGTGAGCGTCGTGAAAGAATTAGTAAAAGAACCGTACAATATATTGTTAATAAAGAATTACAGGCCGCTGGGCTTGATACCAATAAATATTCTGTACATAAGCTAAGACATACAGCTGCTACATTAATGTATCAATATGGAAATGTCGATATTAGAGCTTTACAGGTACTTTTAGGACATGAGAGTATTTCTACTACAGAAATTTATACACATGTTGATAATTCTCAAATAAGAAATGCAGTGGAAAGTAATCCTTTAGCCAATTTGTAATTACATAAAATCATTTTAGCCTAGATATAGTGATATAGTCTAGGCTAGTATTATTTTTTCTTATTAAAATAATTCATCAAATATTTTGTCACTTAAATTTTTATCATAACTCCATATTTCACAATCTTTTATGATATCATAACACACTATCATGTTTTTACTAGAAATTGTTATTTGAGAGTTATTTGTTAAATTTTTGTTTATTTTAGATAAATCAATGTTTTGTCCATCTTTTGAAAAAAGTTTTAATTTAAGCTCTCCGTATTCTTGTACATAGTATGAAATTAAAATCTGTTCATTATCTTGATATATTATTTGAGCATCATAAAAATCTGAAGGCACAAATTCATATGGATCTGAAACATAATTAGTCCATTCTATATTTTCAAAGGTAGTAGTTATTAAATCATATGTTTCAAAATAATAGTATGTAATATCTTCTGTTTTATCTTCCAGTGCATAGTATGTATTTCCCTCGTATATTCCAGTTTTAAAATCAATATCATTTATGAATTGCTCGTTATCCAAATTGTAAATAAAACTTTTTTCTTGTTCTGGATTTATTAAAATCAATTTATTATCATTATAAAACATTCTACCTAAATTTTCATAATTTTCTTTTGATTTTTCTTCATCTTGCATATACTGAAATAATTCATTTTCATTTAAATCTTCTTCCATAAAGTCAAAATTGTACTCATATTCTAATTTATAATTTTTATTCACTTTTATTGTTTTTACTTTAGAATAATCTTTCATATCTATGATAACTATTTCATTCGGATTTATTTCCTCATCGTCATCATAATTTTTACATAAACAAGCAATATAATTTGTGTTCTCTATATATGCAATTTTAATATCAGATATGTTAATTTTATTATATTTAACTGTTTGAGATAGTTTTAATTTATTTCTTGCAATTTGTTCATCTGTTAATTGTTCTCCACAATATTTACATCTTTTTGTTTTTGCAGAACAACTTGCACATAAAGCATCTACATTTGTATTAGGAAATGACATCTTTTTATGACATATTTGACAATTTCCATATGAGATGGCAGTTCCCGCGATACTAGATTTTTTTAAACAATGAGTTCCTCCACAATAATATGGTTGAATATTATCATATGCAATTTCTGTATTATTATTTCTATATTTTATATATATTGCAATTATAATAATCGCTATCAATAACAATACCAATAATATGACAAGTGTTAAAATTTTCCTTTTTTTCATTTATCATCCCTCTTTTTTTACTTTCATTTATTTTTTCTATGGTAAATTGTTGATATAAACTACTTTCGTATCCTTTTTATAGCTTCTGGAATCATTTCAATCGTATCAGATGCTTTCATACTAATATCTGTATATTTTTTCTGAGCCAATTCTCCTGCCATACCTGCTAAGTAACTACCTGCTGCTGCTATTTTTACATTTGCCTTATGATAACCTAACATACCAACTAAAACCCCGGATAATACATCTCCACTCCCTGCTGTCGCCATTCCAGGACAACCTCTTTTTACTAAATAGGTAGTTGTCCCATCTGTAACAATAGTTGTACTTCCTTTTAATAATAAGATAACTTTATATTTTTTAGCAAAGTTTCTAGTAATTTCAATTGAATCTTTCTGTATTTCTTCAATTGGTATTTTTGACAATCGCTCGAATTCTTTTAAATGTGGTGTTAAAATCACTTTACATTTTGTTTTTTGTAAAATATCTATATTCATTTGAGATAAAGTATTTAATCCATCTGCATCAATAACACAAGGAATTTCTTTTGTTTGCAATATATATTCTAAAATCCTTTCATTAGCTCTGCCTTTTCCCCATCCCATTCCAATTGCTACTGATTTTAATTTATCCATTGCCTTATCAATTTCTTTTTTGTTAAATTTCATTTTTTGTTCTTCATCATTTTCTATTGAGAACATAGTTTGTTCTAGTAAATATGGAGCAATACTGCTTTCTACACTTTTAGGAACAATGACTCTTACCACACCACAACCTGCTCGTAAAGCTGTTGAACTCATATTAGCCAATTTAATAGCTCCTGTATATTCCATGCAACCTCCTATGATGCCTACATATCCATAAGTTCCTTTATGCGTATCTTTTTCTCTTTCTTTAAAAATTTCTTGTAAATCTGTATTGGTTAATTCTAAACAATTTGAATTCATACTTTCCATCATTCCTTTATAAATATTTTGTTACAGTTAAAATATAAGCAACTTTCCAGTGATGAATAGATCTGATAAGTTTTCCTATATTACGAAATTAGATTTCTAAAATAGAAAAAATAAATTTTTTTATTATGAAAACAATTTCAATAAAAATGGCAATCTGTGCAATTCCTGCTAAAATTCCTGTGATGAATCTTCTAATATTTGTTGATTCTCGAATTTTTTTATATTGGATATACCAATCTAAAAACATGATTAAAAGGAATATACAGGATATGTATATAGGAATTCGAAAATGGAAAACATATATAAAAATTCCTAATAATTGTCCAACTAATATTCCTGTACATCTACTACAAATCGGAAATTGCCATCCTTTTATTTTAAAACTTCTATCTTCTTTTTGATGACAACCACATCGATTTCCTAATCTCATGAAAAATGCCCACGTTTTTATCTTTGTACTCTTTTTCATTAAAATCTTCTTCCACAATCATTACAAATATTGGTTGTTCTGGTTTCTGTTGTTGTATCTCCTGTATTACATAATCCACATAAAATTCCTGGCCATCCAAATAATAGATAACCACAACAAGCATCTCCACCATCAAAGCCTTTTGTTTTCGTTTTTGTATCAACAATACTAGATATATTGGTACTTCCACAATTCGGACATCTCATAAAATTCCTCCAACCTTTCATAATTTATTCTAATTTATTATATATCATAAATTAGAAAATTTTTCAATGTTACTGTTCAGAACCAAGTAATCTTCCAGGGATGATACATTATATTTTTAAGCGTTCGAATGCGACCAGAATAGTTTTACAAATTCTTAGGATAAAGGCACAAAGGGTCCTGTTTCCGGGTATTGTTGTGTCTTTATTCTTAGAATTTGTTAAACGGGAATTGGCGGGTAGCCGAGAACCTTAAAAATATAATGTATCACCCCTGGAAGATTACTTGGTTCTGAACAGTAACCTTTCAATTAATATTTTATTGAGATTTTTTAAAAAATACTGGACATATTTTTGGTATTTGTGATATCATAATAAAGAACTAACGATAATTTTTTTTGTTTTAACGGAGGTAATAAAAAATGATAAAAAATTTAAAAATATTTTCTATAACAGTAATAATGTTAATGTTATTATCTTTTACTACAAATGTTTTTGCAGTTGATATGAATAGTAATGAAATCAATAATCAAAATAGAATAACCAACACAGCTAATACTGCTAATACATCCAATACTACAAACACTTCTAATACATCAAATACTTCTAATACTTCTAGAACTAATAATTCTTCTAATACATCAAGAACTAATAGCTCTTCATCTATTCCTAATACGACAACTGTACAAAGCAGTTTACCTGAAAGTGATTTAGGGATATCAAATATTTTATCTATCATTTTAATCGCAATTGGTGTATTATTAATCTTATTAGCAATAGCAATCTTAATTAGACTAGGAAAATAAAATTAAAAATTGAGATTTTAACTAAAAAGTTGAAATCTTTTTTTCTTTTGTTTTGAAATTTTTCCATGTATAATTCTTTTATTTTTTTTAATAATATTAATGAGAATATATTGTCTTATAATATTTTCATTAATTTTAAAGGAGGCGTTTTAATGATGCAAAAGAAATTATTTTTCGCACTTGCTATAATCATTTCTATTATATTTTCTTTCTCTATATGCTTTGCAGCAGATATGTTAACAGATGCAACAAATGCTGTAAAAGATACAGTTACAAATGCAGGTAATGCAGTGGAAGATACTATGCAAAATGCTGGTAATGCTGTTCAAGATACCATGAACAATGCTGGTGATGCTATGCAAGATTCCATGGATAAAACAGAAAATACAGTGGAGAATACTGGAAATGCAATTGAAAATACAGGAAATAATATACAAAGAAGCATGAATAGTGCAACATCTAGTGATAGTGCTGTAAACAATGGTTCTTACACAGCAACTAGAACAGCAAGTAATGGAAATGCGACATTGATGGGTTTGAATGCTACCGCTTGGACTTGGTTAATTTTAGGTATTGCAGCCATTGCCATCATTGCAGTAGTTTGGTATTATTCAATGCAAGTTACTTCTGAAAATAGTCATTCAAGAAGAGATTAGTGTTTTTATCATATGAGAAAAATCACTTTCTCTTATTTAATAAAAACATCATATTGCGTAACCTTTTCCTGTCCTTTAGGGTGCTGTGAATTGTAACCGCACAACAGATAGAAATATAAATATTTCTATCTGTTCTATTTTATTATTGAATAATTTATGTTATAATATTCAAAAAATAAAGAGGTAATTATATGAATACAAAGTTAATTGCAAAAAATCCAACAGCATATCATAATTATTTTATAGAAGATAAAATTGAAGCTGGAATAGTCCTATTTGGAACAGAAATTAAATCTATTCGAGCTGGTAAAGTCAATTTAAAAGATAGTTATGCCAATATTAAAAATGGTGAAGTCTACATATCTGGTATGCATATTAGTCCATATGAACATGGAAATATTTTTAATAAAAACCCATTAAGAGACAAAAAACTTTTGCTAAATAAAAGAGAAATTAATCGATTAATTGGACTTATTAAACAAAAAGGATATACTTTAATTCCTATTAGTATCTATTTTAAAGGAAATTTTGTGAAACTAGAATTAGGTATAGGAAAAGGTAAAAAATTGTATGATAAACGTCAAGATATTGCAAAAAAAGATGCTCAAAAACAAATTGCGATTACTTTAAAAAACAAGCTTTTACTATCATAAAGCAATCATAATTATATATATTTATGTTCTTAAAGAAACATAAATAATTGTCGACGCGAAAAATTGCATAATAGTTTTTCTGTGCAATTTTCTTATGGTATAGATTACCCATACCATAAAAAAGAACTAGAATTATCGTTCTAGTTCCTTTTTTTTCTTCACAGTTTCTCTTTTTTGGATTGCTCTTTGTCTTACATTCACTAATATAGCTTTATATTCTTTTTGTGATAATTGACCTTCTGTGATTAACTCTTCAATTAATTTCGCTATTTCCGATGAATTCGTTTTTATACCTGTTTTTTCTTCTATTGTTTTTGCCATTTCAGCTCTTGATAAATTTCTTGTTTTCAATTCTTGTAAAATAAGATCTTTCAAAAGTGCTTTTCTGTTCTCTTTTTGCTCTATTTCTACTATTTTCCTTTGTCTAAAAATTTCTTCATCTTCTGCTGTGATTTGTCCCAATTCTATTGCTTCCTTAATATATTTTCTTATTGTTGTAATAGAAGTAAAATAATCACCTTGTTTCCATATTTCCATAGGTGTCATAGAATTTGGTTTCTTATATAACTTAATAATTTCTTCTTTACTTAATTTTGGCATAGTCTTTCTCCTATATTATATTTTACCAGCTGAACCAAAAACATCTCTCATTTTATGAGCAACAGTTTCTTTTATTAAATCTCTTGCTGGTGTTAAGTATTTTCTAGGATCAAATGCACTTGGATCTTCTACAAATACTTTTCTAATTCCTGCTGTCATAGCTAATCTTAAATCTGTATCAACATTAATTTTAGAAACACCAGATACACTTGCTTCATGTAACATTTCATCTGGTACACCTTTTGCTCCTGGAATATTTCCTCCATATTGATTGCACATTTCAACCAACTCTGGTATAACTGTTGAAGCACCATGTAATACAATAGGTGTATTTGGTATTCTTTCTTTAATTTCTTTTAAGATATCAAATCTTAATTTTGCTTCCCCTTTAAATTTATATGCTCCATGGCTTGTTCCTATAGCAATTGCTAAAGAGTCACAACCTGTTCTTTTTACAAATTCTTCTGCTTGCGCTGGATCTGTATACATAGCATCAGAAGCTGCTACATTCACATCATCTTCTATCCCTGCTAATTTTCCAAGTTCAGCTTCAACGACTACACCCTTAGAATGTGCATAATCTACTACTTGTTTTGTTAAAGCTATATTTTCTTCAAAATCATATTTTGAACCATCTATCATAACAGATGTAAATCCATTATCAATACACATTTTTGCTGTTTCAAAATCTGGTCCATGGTCTAAGTGAATGGCAATTGGTACTTCTGGATATTCTTCTACTGCTGCTTGTACCATTTTCATTAAATATCCTATTCTTGCATATTTTATGGCACTTGCTGATGCTTGTAAAATAACTGGTGATTGTGTTTCATGAGCTGCATCTGTAATTGCTTG
>CAMLUB010000002.1 GCA_946486515.1 uncultured Clostridium sp. | reverse complement strand
TTTATTCTTTTTTTATTTATTATTTTTTTATTCTTTTTTTATTTATTATTTTTTTTATTTTTATTATTTTTTAATTTTAAATTTTTTTGTATATTTTTTTTATTTTTGAACATAATAAAATTATAAGGTTAATAATAGTTAAACGAAGAGTTATAATAGATGTTTATTTATTATAATTCGAGCAAAAATATAGTATGGTGTTTTATAATATTATACTATGTTGGCGTTGTGAATATATTATTTGTTTGTATGCTATATTTTCTTTTATTTTTTATTATGGCAAAAAAATATGTAATATATTTTAGTTAAGATTATTTTTATATTATTTAATGATTAATATTAATCCATTTATTGGATGAATTTAGTTGTTAGTAATGTATTTATGGTCGAGTGAAAGATAAATATATGTGATTAAAAGTTTATTCATATAGCAATATATGTTAGATTTAAAAATTAGATATATTTGTTCTAATGGCGATTATTATTAGCCTTATTGATTAAAGGCAGATAATGAAATAATTATCTGCCTTTAAATTTTATTTTAATTATGTTAATTTTTATTATATATCTAGATTTCTTACATATTTTGCATTTGCTTGTATAAATTCTCTTCTTGGTTCTACCTCATCACCCATCAATAAAGAAAAAATTTCATCTGCTTTTATTGCATCATCCATAGTTACTTTAATAAGAATTCTGGTTTCTGGATTCATTGTTGTGTCCCATAATTGTTCTGGATTCATTTCTCCCAAACCTTTATATCTTTGTAATGACAAGGAATCTCTTGTAATTCCTTTTTCTTCTAACTCTTTATATGCTTTTTCTAAATCATCATCTGTATAACAATATTTATCTTCCATACCTTTTTTAGATAGCTTATACAATGGTGGCTGTGCTAAATATACATTTCCATTTTCAATTAATGGTCTCATATATCTAAAGAAAAATGTTAATAATAATGTTCTAATATGTGCTCCATCTACATCTGCATCAGCCATGATAATTACTTTTCCATATCTAATTTTTGTAATGTCAAAGTCTGCACCAATTCCTGCACCAATAGCTACAATTACTGGATTTAATTTGTCATTTCCATAAATCTTATCTGCTCTAGCTTTTTCTACATTTAACATTTTTCCCCATAAAGGTAATATTGCTTGAAATTTTCTATCTCTTCCTTGTTTTGCACTACCTCCTGCTGAGTCTCCCTCAACAATATATACTTCACATTCTTCAGCATTTTTGCTACTACAATCTGCTAATTTTCCTGGTAATGTTGATGTTTCTAAATTGCTTTTCTTTCTTACTAACTCTCTAGCTTTTCTTGCTGCTTCTCTAGCTCTTGAGGCACTAATACATTTATCTAATATAGCTTTTGCTACACTTGGATTTTCCTCCAAAAATGTTGATAAAGCTTCATTTACCATACTTTGTACTACACCTGTAACTTCACTATTCCCTAGTTTTGTTTTTGTTTGTCCTTCGAATTGAGGTTCTTTTACTTTTACAGATACAACTGCTGTTATTCCTTCTCTAATATCTTCTCCTTGTAAATTACTATCTTTTTCCTTTAATATGTTATGATTTCTTGCATAATCATTCATAACTTTTGTTAAAGCTCTTTTAAATCCTTCTAAATGTGTTCCACCTTCTATGGTGTTAATATTATTTGTAAATGTATATATATTTTCAGAATAACTTGTTGTATATTGTATAGCAATTTCTACTGGTACTTCTCCACCTTTTTCTATATAAATTGGTGTTTTATGTAACTTTTCTTTATTTTTATTTAAATATTCAACAAAAGATATTAAACCACCTTCATAACAAAATTCAGATTTTTTAGGTGTTTCTTCTCTTTGATCTTCTATGGTAATTTTTAGTCCTTTTGTTAAAAAGGCAATTTCTCTAAAACGTTTTTCTAATACTTCATATTCATAGTTTAGACTTTCAAAAATAGTATCATCTGCTAAAAATCTAACTTTTGTTCCTGTACCTTCTGCATCTCCAATTCTTTCTAGTTTTTTTACAGTTTTTCCTTTTTCAAAATACATTTGATAAAGCCCACCATCTCTTTTAATAGTTACTTCTGCCCATGTAGATAAGGCATTTACAACAGATGCACCAACTCCATGTAATCCTCCAGATACTTTATATCCACTATCTCCACCAAATTTTCCACCAGCATGTAAAACTGTATATACCGTTTCTGCTGTTGATATATGTGTTTTTGGATGTATTTCTACTGGTATTCCCCTTCCATTATCTGTTACACAAATTACATTTCCTTTTTCTATAATAACATGTATTTCAGTACAATATCCAGCAAGAGCTTCATCTACACCATTATCTACAATTTCATATACTAAATGATGAAGTCCTCTAATAGATGTACTTCCTATATACATTCCTGGTCTTTTTCTTACGGCTTCTAGCCCTTCCAATACTTGTATTTGTTCTGCACCATACTTATGATTATATTTTTCCATTTGTGTCTCCTCCTAAAACTCTTGATTTTCTTTTCTTACTTTTCCGTCTTTTACATTATATATTAAAATATTTTTATTTTCAAGCTTTATTTTATCTGTACAAGTGATTATGACTTGTATATTTTCAACTTTCTCTAATAAATGTCTCCTTCTTTTTTCATCTAATTCTGACATAAAATCATCTAATAATAATATTGGATACTCTCCGATTTCTTCATATATAATTTCTAATTCTGCCATTCTTAACGATAAAATTGCTGTTCGATGTTGTCCTTGTGAACCATATGTCCCTAAATCTTTATCATTTATAGATATTGTAAAATCATCTCGATGAATTCCTTTTGTTGTATAACCTTTTATAATATCTAGTTTTCTTCTTTCTTTTAATAAATTCTTGTAAATTTCTCTATTTTCGCAATCTGTATGATATTCAATTTTTAATTCTTCTTTATTATCTGTTATCTCTTTATGAATCTTTATTATTTTTTCTTTTATTTTTTTTATAAATTCTTTTCTATATTCACATATTTTTTCAGCATATTCTATTAATTTTTCATCCCAAATATCCAACAATTCTTCACTCTTATGTTCTTCTTTTATTTGTCTTAAATAATTATTTCTTTGCTCAATTGTTTTTAAATATAAATTTAAATTATACATATAATTCGGTTTTAATTGACTAATCATAATATCTAAAAATCTTCTTCTATTTTGTGGTCCACCTTTTAAAATGTGAATATCGTCTGGCGTAAAAATAACTACATTTATATTCCCTAATAATTCACTTAATTTTTTTAGTTTAATTCCATTTAAAAATATATTTTTTTTATTTGATAAATCAATTTTTATTTTTCCACATCTATCAGATTTTTCATAAAGAATTTCTATCATTGCATTTTCTTTTCCTAATTGAATCATTTCGCTATCTTTTTTTGCCCTAAATGATTTTCCCATACTACATAAAAAAATACTTTCAATTATATTCGTTTTTCCCTGTGCATTTTCACCATAAAATATATTTAAATTTTTATTTAATTCAATTATTTCATTTTCATAATTTCTAAAATTGTTTAAATTTATTTTACTTATCCACATATTCTTCTCCATTTGTGTATAACTTTTTTTATTTCTTTTATTTTCTTTTTATTTCTATTTTTATCTTTTTTTTACTATTTTTTTATTTTTTCTTTCTATTTTTTAATATAAAATTATATTACTAAAAAATAAAAATGGCTTATTTTTGATTTTCGTGCTTCTTTTTTTTACCTTTTTTATTTTATTTTTTTATTTTAGATATAAAATTATATTAATTAAAAATTAAATTCGCTTATTTTTGATTTTCACTCTTCATTTTTTTCCTGTTTAGAAAACAACATGAAAATTAATGTTAAGTAAAGCAAATATATAAATTAATATTTTGTTTATTTATTTTTTTATAATATTATATTTTCTATTTTTTTCTAATTTATTCTTTTTTTTTCTAATTTATTCTTTTTTTTTCTAATTTATTCTTTTTTTTTTAATTTATTCTTTTTTTTTCTAATTTATTTTTTTTTCTAATTTATTCTTTTTTTCTATTTTATTTGTTTATTATTTTTTATTTTTTCATAATATTATTTTTTCTATTTTTTTCTAATTTATTCTAATTTTTTCTTTTTTTTTCATTTTTTATTTTTTTTATTTTTTTTGTTTTTTTCATAACATTGTATTTTCTAATTTATTCTTTTTTTTCCTAATTTATTCTTTTTTTTCCTTTTTTTATTTATGTTTGCATTTATAATTTTATTATTCTATATTAAAATTTTATATATTTCCTCTTTGGGCTTTTCCACAATCTTTTCATAAAAAGTGGATAACTATTTTAGTTTTTTTATTTTTATCTTATTATTCAATCAAAAAAGATAAAAGGTAGAAATATTTCCACCTTTAATCTTCTTTTAATCTAATTGGTAAAATCATATATACATAATCATTATTTTCCACTGATTTTATTAAACATGGAGATATGCTACTTCCAAATTCAATATATACTTCTTCATCATCAATTGCTTTTAAACTATCTAGAAAATATTTCGGATTAAAGCCTACTTCTAAGTTCTTCCCTTCTGTTGAAACATATAATTCTTCTTTTGCATCTCCTGTTTGATTTGTACATAATATTATTACTTTTCCTATATCTACTTGTACTTTTACAGGATATTTCTTCTCTTTTTCTACAGAAGATGAAGAAATTAAACTAATTCTTTCAAAACTATCTTGTATACTATTTTTATTTACTTTAATTCTTGTTTCCCAATTATTAGGAATTACATTTTTATAATTTAAAAACTCTCCATCCAAAATTCTTGTAACAATTTTACAGTTATCCATTTCAAATAATGCTTGATTCTTAGAAACTCCCATTTTTATTGGTTCGAATGAATCTGTAATAATTTTATTTAATTCTATTAAAGTCTTTCCAGGAATAACCGCACTAAAATCATTACTTTGCTTTGTTAAAAATACTTTTCTTAATGCTAATCTAAATCCATCTACAGCTACTAAACTTAATTTATTATTCTCAATTTCAAATAAACAACCTGTAAAAATTGGTCTACTTTCTTCTGTACTTGCTGCAAAAATCGTTCTTCTAATCATATTTTTTAATACATTTTGGTCAATTTCAATAGAATTCTCTACTTCTATTTTTGGTAATTCTGGAAATTCTTCTGGATTCATTGTTGCTAATTTATATAAAGAACCTTCACATTCTATTTCTAATAAATTATTTGCATTTAAAGATATGTGTATTTCTGTATCTGGTAATTTTCGAATAATTTCACTAAACATGATTGCATTTACGACTGTACTTCCTTGTTCTCGTACTTCACATTCCATTACATATTCTATACCTATTTCTAAATCATAGGTTGTTAACTTTATTTCATTATCATTTGTTTGAATTAAAATTCCTTCTAGTATAGGCATTGTTGTTTTATTAGCTACACCTTTTACTACGGAATTCAAGGCTTTCATAAGTTTGTCTTTATAACAAACAATCTTCATAGCGATTCCTCCTTATAAATATATATAATATTTTTAGTAGTAATAGTATTAGGCATTGTGGAAACTGTGGAAAACTATGTTGATAGTTACAATCCCTAGTAAAATTACTGTTTATAATTTAGTGGAAAACTTTAAAAATAATCCACATCGTTTTGTTACAATTGTGTAAAAGTTAGTTATAAACAAATTTTTAACAGATTATTAACATGAAACTGTGGATATTCTTTTTAGCTATTCCGTAAGAACAGAAAGAATATTTTTTTAAGAACAAATTTTTTGTCAAACACAAATTTTAAAAATTTATTATCAGTGTGCAAATTTCTTATTGTTTTCCATTTACAATTATATTTTTCACACTATCCACAATTAATTTTGTATTATTTTTTTCTTTTACTTCTTTTTCTATTTTTTTACAAGCATGCATAACTGTAGAATGATCTCTGCCTCCAAAGTCTACTCCTATTTGGGGAAAAGACATATTAGCAATTTCTCTACAAAGATACATGGCAATTTGCCTTGGGAAGGCAATATCATTTGAACGTTTATTTCCTGATAAATCATCTTTATTAATGCTAAAGTATTTTGCAACTGTTTCTTTTATAAAATCGCAAGAAATAACTTTTTCACTCTCATACTTGAATTCATTGATAATATTTTCTGCAAGTTCTATAGTGATTGGACTATGAATTAAAGAAGCTCTGGCAACGATTTTATTAAAGACACCTTCCAATTCTCTAATATTTGAATCAATTTTATTTGCTATATCAGATAAGATAAAATCGTCTATTAAAATATTTTCATCTTGTGCTTTTTTTCTTAAAATAGCTAAACGGGTTTCATAATCTGGACAAGAAATATCAGCTAATAAACCCCATTCAAATCTAGATTTTAGCCTATCCTCCAAGAATTGAATATCTCTTGGTGGCTTATCACTAGAAATAATAATTTGTCTTCCATCTTCGTATAAAGAATTAAATGTGTGAAAAAATTCTTCTTGAATACGTTCTTTTCCTGCTATAAATTGAATGTCATCTATTAATAACACATCAATACTTCTATATTTATTACGGAAAACCTCATTTTTATTATCTTTTATAGCATTTACTAATTGATTGGTAAATTTTTCTGAAGTTACATATAATACATTTGTTTTATTATTATTTTCTAGGATTCGATTTCCAATAGCATGCATTAAATGTGTTTTACCTAAACCAACTCCACCATACAAGAATAGTGGATTATATGCTTTTGCAGGTTCGTTTCCTACTGCTAAAGCAGCTGCATGAGCAAAACGATTACTATTACCTACAACAAAAGTTTCAAATGTATATTTGGGATTTAAGGTTGATTTATTGATTTCTATTTCTTCTGGTAAATTTTCATTGGCGTTGTCTTTAATAACAACTTCATTGTCTGGATTTTCTTTTGATAAATCAATAACAGAAAAAGTCCAATCTTTATTTGTTATATATCGCAAGGTGTTAAAAATTAGACTTCTATATTTATTTTCTATAAAGTCTTTTTGAAATTCTGAAATTGTTGTAAAAACAATATTATCACCATCAATACTTCTTATATCTAGAGGCAAAATCCAAGTATCATAAGATATTTTTGTTACTTCTGGTTTTAGTAGTTCTTTTATTTTTGCAACTAATTCTTCTTTATTGATATCCATTTCATCATCCCTTCTTTAAAGTTATCCACAAAGTTATCCACAAATGTTGATAATATTGTAATAATTCTGTAATGAAATTCGTTTTTTATGCGAACAAAAATTTAAGTATTTTCAACAAAAAATGAATATTTTTTTATGCTTTTCATATCATAACAAAATTATATAAAATAAGTCAATACAATTGTGGAAAAAAATTTTTAATTGTGGAAAACATGATAAAAAACTGTGGAAAACTAAGCTTTTTTTACAAAAATATTACAAAAATCTCGTAAAAATGAACGGTAACCAAGGTTATATCAATGGTGAAAAAAAATGGAAATACTCTTGACAATTGCTATAGTTTTAATGTATAATCGATATGCTTATTTATCATTCAGCAAATATTTTCCAATTATGGAATATATATATATATAAAACAATAGGAGGTGCGAATAAATGAAAAGAACATATCAACCAAAAAATAGACAAGAAAAGAGAGAACATGGTTTTATGAAAAGAATGAAAACAAGATCTGGACAAAATATATTAAAAGCAAGAAGAGCAAAAGGAAGAAAAAAAATAAGTGCTTAATTTAATATATTAAATTTAATTAATTTATTGAAAAAGGCCGCAAAAGCGAGCCTTTTAAATATAAACTAGAGTATCTTTTTATATAATTATTGCTTTTCTTTAGGGAAAGGATCAAAAATGAAAAAAACAAAAATGTTAAAAAAAAATTATGAATTTAAAAATGTTTTAAACAGAGGAAAATATTATTCAGGAAAATATATTGCAATGTTTATCAGAAAGAATAATAAAAATATCAATTTTTTAGGTATTGCTGTTAGCTCTAAATTAGGAAAAGCAGTGAAAAGAAACTATGTAAAAAGAATCATAAGAGAAAATTATAAAAAAACAGAGGAACACATAAAAACAGGATATGATTTAGTTTTTATTTGGAAAAAACAACAAGAAATAGGAAAAGCTTGTTATGATTATATAAAAAAAGATATCCAAAAAGTATTTAGGGATGCAGAATTGTTTTTAGAGGGATAGTATGAAAAAGATAATGATTTTTTTAATCAATTTTTATCAAAAATATATTTCTAGTTGGTTAGAACAAAAAAATATTAGATGCAAATATTATCCTACGTGTTCAGAATATGCAAAGCAAGCAATAGTAAAATATGGCACAATAAAAGGAGGCTTTCTTGCAGTAAAAAGGATTTTTAAATGTAATCCTTTTTCAAAAGGTGGATATGATCCATTACAATAAAACTAGGAGGAAGCAGAATGTTTCAATTTTTTGCAAATATTTTTGGCTATTTATTAGCTTTTATATATGGATTTATAAATAATTATGGATTAGCCATTATTATTTTTACTGTTTTTATAAAGATTTTATTCATTCCGTTTTCAGTTAAACAACAAAAGACAATGAAAAAAACGGCTAAAATACAAGAACAAATGAAGATTATTCAATTTAAATATAAAAATAATCCAGAAAAAATGAATCAAGAAATGATGGAATTATATAAAACAGAAAAAATGAATCCTTTTAGCGGTTGTTTTACAGCAATTATACAAATTATTTTATTATTTTCTATTTTCTATTTAGTAAGATCACCGTTAACATACATGCAGAATATACCAGAAGAGAATATGAATACATATATTACACAATTACAGGAAAGTGGCAAATCCGTAAGCACAGCTTATCCAGAAATTGATATTATTAGAGAATATGAATTCTTAAAAGAAAAAAATCCAGAGGATGAATATATTGATAGAGCAAATCTAGAAATGAATTTCTTAGGATTAGATTTAAGTAAAGTACCGCAACAAAATCTAACAGATTTTACCGTATATATTATCCCAATATTGTATATCATTTCTTCTTTTATATCAATAAAATTATCAACATCAATGCAACAACAGAATCAGAAAAATGCGAAAGATAGTGTTCCGATAGATGGTGCAACAGGTAAAGAACTTGTACCAGAAGAAAAAAATGAAATGGATGCTGTTATGCAAACAAATAAAATGATGTCATGGTTTATGCCATTAATGTCTGTATCTGTTGCAATGATTGCTCCATTAGGATTAGCATTATATTGGTTAACCAATAATATCTTGATGATTATGGAAAGATTAATTTTAAATAAAGTAATAAAACTTAAGGAGGATTAACATGATGGATAAAACAACGATTATTTCAGAGGGAAGAACAACAAATGAAGCCATTGAAAATGGGTTAAAACAACTAAGAGTTTCAAAAGATAAAGTAGATATAAAAATATTAGAAAATGAAGAAAAAAGAAGTTTTTTTAGTATTTTAGCACCAAGAATTGTGAAGGTAGAAATGACATTAAAAGAAAATAAGACAGAAAAGAAAGAAAGCAAACCTAAAAAAATTATTGAATTATCTGAAGAAGAACAACAAAAGGCAGAAGAAAATATAAAAACATTTATGGAAGATATTATTAAGGAATTACCTAAAAATACAACATATACTATTCAAAAAGATAAAACAGGTTTAAATGTAGAAATATCAAACGAAAATTTAGGTTTTCTAATTGGATATAGAGGAGAGACTTTATATGCTTTCCAAACTATTTTATCTGCAATAGCTGGAAAAGAAATTGATAAAAAAGTACGAATCATTTTAGATATAGAAGGCTATAAAGCTAAAAGAGAGAAAACGTTAGAAGAACTTGCCGAAAAGGTAGCAAAGACAGTTATAAAAACAGGAAAATCAGTTAAATTAGAACCTATGCAAGCATATGAAAGGAAAATTATTCATAGTACATTACAACAAAATGATAAAGTACAAACTGAAAGTATAGGGGAAGAACCTAATAGAAGAATTATTATATCATTAAATAAAACAAAATAAAATATAAATTTGAGGTCAAAGGTCAAATTTTATACGGAAGATTATGTATAAATTACCTAGGACCTTTATTTTTTAATGATGATTTTGGGTGATTTTGGGGACGGAGCAAAAAATCATCATTATATTATAAAATTTATTTTAATAAAAAAAGTTACATATAGTGATGATTTTTTGCTCCGTCCCCAAAATCATCATTAAAAAGAGAGGTGAATATTATGTGTACAATTGCTTCTATATCTACGGCTCCTCGGGATTGGAGGAATCGGCATTATTCGAATGAGTGGAAAAAATTGCTTTAACATATTAGAAAAAATATTTAAACCAAAGAAACAAGAAAATATAGAAGAAATAAAAGGATATACCATGAAATATGGACATATTGTAGAAAATGAAATTATCATTGATGAAGTATTGGTTTCCTATTTTAAAGAACCTATGAGCTATACAACAGAAAATATGTGTGAAATTAATTCACATGGTGGTAATATTGTTATGAAAAAAATATTAGAACTATGTTTGAAAAATGGAGCACAATTAGCTGAACCAGGAGAATTTACCAAAAGAGCTTTTTTAAATGGCAGAATTGATTTAGCACAAGCAGAATCTGTTATTGATGTGATCAATGCGAAAAGTGAAAAGGAAGTACAGGCGGGAATAAAGCAATTAGAAGGTGGATTATCTAAAGAAATTTCAGCTATTAAGCAGGAAATACTAGAGGTCATGGTAAATATAGAAGTAGCAATTGATTATCCTGAATATGATGTAGAGGATGTTACTAATCATGAAATTATAAATATGCTAAATCATGTAGAAATGAAGCTAAATAAATTAGAAAAAAGTTTTGATAATGGAAAAATTTTAAAGGAAGGAATCAAAACAGCCATTATAGGAAAACCAAATGCAGGAAAATCTTCTCTTTTAAATAGGATTTTAAAAGAAGATAGGGCAATTGTAACTGAATTTGAAGGAACAACAAGAGATACTATAGAAGAGTTTGTGAATATTAATGGAATTCCTTTAAAACTAATTGATACAGCAGGTATTCGAAATGCAAAAGATGAAGTGGAAAAGATAGGAATTCATAAATCAAAAGAAATCGCCAAAAATGCAGACCTTGTTATTGCTATTTTTGATGCTTCTAAGCAATTATCAAAAGAAGATAAAGAAATCTTAGAGATTATAAAAGGTAAAAAAGTGATTATTTTACTAAACAAAATAGATTTACAGCAAGAATTACATAAAAGAGATAAAGAATTTAGGGAAGTAACAGATAGTATTATCGAAATATCTGCTTTAAATAATATTGGAATTGATGATGTATATGCAGAAATTACCAAATTATTTGAAATCAATGAAATTAATTTAGATAATGAGTTGGTGATTACCAATATTAGACATAAAAATCTAATTCATCAAGCAATAGGAAGTATAAAAAAGACGAAAGAGACAATGAAAGAAAAAATGCCAATTGATATTGTAGCTGTTTATATAAAACAAATTTTAGAAGATTTAGGAAACATTACTGGAGAATTTGTCACAGAAGATATTATTAACGAAATTTTTTCAAAGTTCTGTTTAGGCAAATAAAGTTATCAACAACGAACGAAAATCAAAAATAAGCAAAAAATAATTACAAAAAATATAATTTTATACCTAAACACTAAAAAGGCTTTAAAATTGATTTTAAAATCAAATAAAACAGATAATCAAAATATATAGATAATAAAAATGAAAAGTGTAAAAATATAATACAGAAAATTGATAAAACATACAAAAACAGAAAAGTAATAAAAAAATAGTGAAAAGTAACAATATAGAAAAACGAAAAAAGTAAAAAAAGAACAGAAAAGTTTAAAAAATTTACTCATCAATCAATGTAAACAAGGGGCGAACAAAAATCGAGCAACATCAGTAAAATAGCGAACTTTAAAAAATCGATACATAAAAAATGAGAGTTATGTATACCGTGTTCGCAAAACAAATGGTTGATAAAACAGCGATATCCTTAAAATGGATTTACTAAAAAGTAAAATTCAAAATAGAAAAAGGACAAAACAAAACTTTCTGTTTCACACGGAATGAAAAAAGGAGAGAAAAAATGGAATACAATGCAGGAGAATATGATGTAGCTGTTGTAGGAGCGGGACATGCTGGATGTGAAGCAGCACTTGCGGCAGCAAGATTAGGAATGAAAACATTAATTTTTTCAATTAGCTTAGAAGCAATTGCGAATATGCCATGCAATCCACATATTGGAGGAAGCTCTAAGGGGCATCTTGTAAGAGAAATTGATGCTCTGGGTGGAGAGATGGGAAAAAATATT
The DNA here is from genome assembly GCA_946486515.1 of uncultured Clostridium sp. GTDB lineage: Bacteria > Bacillota > Clostridia > TANB77 > CAG-508 > CAG-269. The sequence continues at coordinate 30,885 of CAMLUB010000002.1, read as the reverse complement.
GATAAAACCATGATACAAATCAAAATGTTAAATACTTCAAAAGGACCAGCTGTCCATTCGTTAAGAGCACAAGCTGATAGAAAAAAATACCAAGCTGAAATGAAGCATACTTTAGAGAAACAAGAAAATCTGGAAGTAAAACAAGGGGAAATAGTCGATATCATTGTTGAAGAAGGAAAAGTAAGAGCCATCAAAACAGATGTTGGAGCGGTTTATCAAGTAAAGACTGTTATTTTAGCAACAGGTACATATTTAAAAGGAAAGATTTTTATTGGAGAATTCTCAAAAGAAAGTGGACCTGATGGTGTAGCAGCAGCAAATCAATTATCAGATGTTCTAAAAAAATTAGGAATTCCTTTAGTAAGATTTAAAACAGGAACACCAGCTAGAATCAATAAAAGAAGTATAGACTTTAGTAAAATGGAAATCCAAAAAGGAGATCAAGGAATAGAAGCATTTTCTTTTGAAGATGAACCAAAAGATTTTAAACAAGTAGATTGCTATTTAACATATACTAATGAAAAAACACATGAAATTATCAGAAATAATTTACATAGATCACCATTATATGCTGGAAAAATTGAAGGAACAGGACCTAGATATTGCCCTTCTATAGAAGATAAAGTGGTAAGATTTAGTGATAAACCAAGACATCAAGCATTTGTAGAACCAGTGGGATTAGATACAGAAGAAATGTATATACAAGGAATGAGTTCTTCACTTCCAGAAGATGTACAAATTGCTCTTTATAGAACAATACCAGGTTTAGAACATGCAGAATTCACAAGACCAGCTTATGCCATAGAATATGATTGTATTGATCCATCAAATTTAAAGCTATCCTTAGAATATAAAGGATTTGACGGATTGTTTATGGCTGGACAAATCAATGGAACATCAGGATATGAAGAAGCAGCTGCACAAGGATTAATTGCGGGCATTAATGCTGTACAAAAAATAAAAGGAAAAGAGCCATTGATATTAGATAGATCACAAGCATATATTGGTGTGTTAATTGATGACATTGTCACAAAAGGAACCAATGAACCATATAGAATGATGACATCTAGAGCAGAATATAGGCTACTTTTAAGACAAGATAATGCAGATTTAAGATTAACAACAATTGGACATGAAATTGGATTGATATCAGAAGACAGATATAAAAAATTTTTAAAGAAAAAAGAAAATATCAAAAAAGAAAAAGAAAGATTACAACATTTAGTTGTAAAACCAACGGAAAAAGTCAATCAATTTCTAATAGAGCAAGGGACATCAGCATTAACAAATGGAACAAAAATGGCAGAATTATTAAAAAGACCAGAATTAAATTATCAAAATTTAAGTGAAATAGATGAAAGTAGAACAAAACTATCCAAACAAGAACAAGAAGAAGTAGAAATTCAAATAAAATATGAAGGATATATAAAATTACAAGAAGAGCAAGTGAAGAAATTTAAAAAACTAGAAGAAAAAATATTACCAGAAAATATAGATTATGAACAAATCAAAGGAATTAGTTTAGAAGGAAGACAAAAATTAAATAAATTCAAACCACATTCAATAGGACAAGCTTCTAGAATATCTGGCGTTTCGCCTGCTGATGTATCTGTACTTTTAATTTATTTACAACAATTAAAGGAAAAACAAAAATAATCATAAAGTTGCCAAAAGGAGTGATGATTTTAGGGACGGAGCAAAAAATCATCACTAATAGTTAATTAATGTTATATTATAAATTAATCTTTAATAGTGATGATTTTTTGCTCCGTCCCTAAAATCATCACTCCTTTTGGCAACCAAGAAAGGAATTTAGTAATGAATATTCAAGAATTTTCTGATTTTATGATAGAATATGGAAAATATATCCATGTTGTGTTTACAGAGGAACAATTACAAAAATTTTTTCAATATATGAATGTATTAATTGAATGGAACCAAAATATAAATTTAACAGCCATTGTGGAACCTAAAGAAATTATATTAAAGCATTTTATAGATTCTTTAACTGTTATGAAATATATGGATTTAGATAAATCGGTTATTGATATTGGGACTGGAGCAGGATTTCCTGGAATTCCTATTAAAATAGTAAGACCAGATTTAAAAGTGACTTTATTGGATTCTTTAAATAAAAGGATTAATTTTTTGAATGAAATCATAAGTCTGCTAGATTTAAAAAATATAGAAACTGTACATGCAAGAATTGAGGAATATGGTAAAAATATGCATTATAGAGAAAAATATGATGTGGCGACTTCAAGAGCTGTAGCAAATTTGACAACATTATCAGAATATATGTTACCAATGGTAAAAGTAAAAGGAAAAGCTTTATATATGAAGGGTGCAGATATTGAGGAAGAATTATATAAGAGTCAACATTCTATAAAATTATTAGGAGGGGAAATGGTGAAAGTTGAAAGTTTTTCACTTCCTAAAAGTGATTATAAGAGAAATATCCTTATTGTAGAAAAGAAAGTGCATACACCAATGAAATATCCTAGAAAGCCTGGAATACCGTCTAAAGATCCACTTTATTAACGAACAAAAAATACATGTTATATACAGGTTATCATAGATATCTTGAAATGTGAACTATAATTTCATAAATGAAAAAAGTCAAAAAAATTTATCATTTTTATTGACTTTTTTTTTTTATTTATATATGATTATTATAGAACACAAACAAACTAAACAGTAAATATTAACTAGATGGAGGCGAAAAGTTTTGGGAAAAATTATATCAGTTGCCAATCAAAAAGGAGGCGTTGGTAAAACAACAACTACCGTTAATTTAAGTACAATATTAGCCCAAAAAGGGAAAAAAATATTATTGATAGATGCTGATCCTCAAGGAAATGCAACAAGCGGATTAGGAATTGAAAAGGAAGTAGAATTTTCTACATATGATATCTTAGTCAATGATATAGAAATCAATCAAGCACTTCAAAAAACAATCATAAAAAATTTATTATTATGTCCGTCAAACATGAATTTAGCAGGAGCAGAAGTAGAATTAGTATCTATGATGTCTAGAGAGCAAAGATTAAAAGAAAAATTAGAAGAAGTAAAAAATTCTTTTGATTATATATTCATAGATTGCCCTCCATCATTAGGATTAATCACTTTAAATGCTTTTACAGCTTCAGATAGTGTATTGATTCCAGTACAATGTGAATATTTTGCACTAGAAGGATTAGGACAACTTTTAAATACAGTAAATTTAGTAAAAAAACATTTAAATAAAACAATTATGATAGAAGGTGCTCTACTTACCATGTATGACATAAGAACCAATTTATCAAATCAAGTGGTAAAAGAAGTAAAGAAATATTTTAATGATAAAGTATATAAAACTGTCATACCAAGAAATGTTAGATTAAGTGAAGCACCAAGCTATGGTATGCCAATTACAGAATATGACCCTAGATCAAAAGGGGCAAAAGCATATATAAAATTTGCAAAAGAATTTTTAAAAATTAATGAAGAAGAAAAAAAAGCAAAACATATGGTACAGAAATAAAAGGAGGAATTATCAATGGCGAAAATGTCAGGGTTAGGAAAAGGGTTAGATGCTTTATTTGGACCAGCTCCAGAAGAAGAGCAAATGCAAGAAAATGACACACTAAAAAATCTAAAAATAACAGAAGTAGAACCTAATAGAGATCAACCAAGAAAAAATTTTGATCAAGAAGCTTTGGAAGAATTAGCTGAATCTATTAAGGAATATGGTTTAATTCAACCAATTGTTGTAACAAAAAAAGAAGGATATTATGGAATTGTTGCAGGAGAAAGAAGATGGAGAGCATCTAAAATAGCAGGCTTAACAGAAATTCCCGCAATTATTAGAGAAGATAATGAAAGAATTAATTCTGAAATTTCACTAATAGAAAACATGCAAAGAGAAGATTTAAATCCTTACGAAAAAGCCGTAGGTGTCAGAACTTTGATTGATAATTATGGATTATCACAAGAAGAAGTTGCTAAAAAATTAGGTAAAGGAAGAAGTACCATTGCAAACATTGTTAGAATTTTAAATTTAGAACCAAGAGTATTAGAAATGGCGAAAGAAGGAAAATTATCAGAAGGACATTGTAAGGCACTTCTAGCAATTACAGATCCAGAAAAACAATATCAGACAGCTATCCAAATGCTGGAAAGAGGTGCCACAGTAAGACAAGTTGAAAAAAAGGCAAGAGTAAAAGAAACAAAAGATGAATCAAATAGAAATCATATATTATATAAAAGTATAGAAGATAATTTTCAAAATTTCTTTGGATCCAAAGTAAGATTAGATCCAGGAAAAAGAAGGGGAAAAATTATTATAGAATATACTTCTAATGATGATTTAGAGAGAATATTAAACTTAATTAAATAAAGAAGGTGTTTAAATGGAGAATATACTTGCTTTTTTAAAGACAGATACATTTTTGATAATTCATATAATTGCTTTATGTATACTTTTTATAGGCATGGTTATCTTGGTATGGAAACTTTGCTCTATCAATAAAAAATATAAAAAATTTTTAGAAAAATTGGGCAATGGACAAAATATAGAAGAAGATTTAGAAACCTACATGTATAGAATAGAAAGAGTAGAAAAGCAAAATATGGACATTAGAAATTTAATAGAAACAATAGAAAATACTATGGAAAATTGTATTCAAAAAATTGGTATCGTAAGATATAATGCTTTTAAAGATACGGGAAGTGATTTAAGTTTTGCTCTTGCATTGTTAGACGAAAAAAATAATGGGGTAGTTTTAAATGGAATATATTCTAGAGAAATGTCTAATATATATGCTAAACCTGTAGAAAATGGAAAATCAAAATATACCCTCTCAGAAGAAGAAGAACAAGCAATACAACTAGCTATAGAAAATACATCTATTTATAGAATTTAAGAAAAATTAAAGGAATAGGTATTGACAAAAACCTCAAAAATATGTTAATATAAAAAATGTCCTTGAGACATGGAGAGGTGGTCGAGTTGGTTTATGGCACCAGTCTTGAAAATTGGCGTGCGTTTGTAGCGTACCGTGGGTTCGAATCCCACCCTCTCCGCCAATATAAAAAAGTTAGATAATATAACAATATCTAACTTTTGTTGTAAAAGCCTAAATTTTTTCATCATATCGATTAAATCATAAAACCATAACATTCAGTTTCAATATTTAAATATATGTGGAGATGTACCCAAGTGGTGAAGGGGACTGTTTGCTAAACAGTTAGGTCCCGAAAGGGGCGCGGAGGTTCGAACCCTCTCATCTCCGCCAAAAAAATGATATAAAGTAAATTTTTATTTTATATCATTTTTTTTGACTAAAATAAAAAATTAAACATTTTTCATACATGAAAAGAGATAAAATAAGATGAAATAAATATGGTGAGTAACAATTCAGACCTCATCATCATAAGGAAGGTGGAATAGCTTATATTTTTAAGATTCTCGGCTACCCTTCGATTCCCATTTAAGAAATTCTAGAGCAAAAACTACAACAATACCCGGAAACAGGACCCTTTATAGTTTTTGCTTAAGAATTTCTAAAATGACTCCAGTCGCATTCGAATTCTTAAAAATATAAGCTATTCTACCTTCCTTATGATGATGAGGTCTGAATTGTTACTATGGTGATTTTAAAAATTACGATATTTATTGTAAAATAATTTTTAATTTGTTATAATACTAATAATACCAAATAAAAAGGGAAGGAGAAAAATATGATTGACAGAACAAGAAAAATATTAATGTCTATTATAAAACATTGTAATAGTATAACAGAAACAAAAAAACATTTTGGAAATGAATATAAAAAATTTGAAAATAATATTATATATCAAAATGCAATTTTAACACCAGTCACTCAAATTGGAGAATTAGTAAAAAAATTACCAATAGAATTTAGAAATAAGCATGATGAGATACCATGGAGAAATATAGCGGGAATGAGAGATATAATAGTACATAATTATGAAACAATAGATAAATTAATTTTGTGGAATGTAGCTGATAAAGAAACTGATAAAATAAAAGAATTCTGTAAAAAAATGTTAGGAGATGAGTAATATGTCTGAATTAGAAAAAATTAGTGAAAAAGTAAAACCAGTAGCTAAAAAATATAATCTAATGTATATATGGGTATTTGGTTCGTATGCTAAGAAAAAGCAAAAGAAGAATAGTGATATAGATATTATAGTTAGAACAGAGGATGTATCAGAAGGATTTAAGATAGTAGAAGTAAAATTCGCATTAGAAGAAGCATTAGAAAAAGAGATAGATATTATAACAACTGGAAGTATAGAAGGTTCTTTGCTAGAAGGAGAAGATTTAGAAGAAGTATTAGTATATGATGGAACGAAAAATTAAATTAAAAAAGAAGAAATGGGATATTATAGAATAAATATGAGGAAAATAAATAATTAATTACTTAAAATAAAAGGATTTTATCGGGATAAAAAATAAGAAGTCTTTAAATATGACTTATATCAACAAAAAATGATATAAAGTAAATTTTTATTTTATATCATTTTTTTTATGAAGATATATTTACAAAAAAATATTTTTGTAATAAGATAAAAAATGTAAAAAAACAAAGTATATTGAAAATTTAAGAAAAATAATGTATAATAATATATAAGAGGCTAAAGAAAGAGGTGATAACATGGGGAAAAAGAAAAGAACATTAAAATATATAATATGCATACTAGTTATGATGTGCTTTCTTTTCATTAACCAAACCGTACTAGCTGCAGACGCAGATCCAGATACAAGTGCAGGTGAAGTTGACCCTAATGATTACAAACCACCTTCAACAACAATGGTAACAGGTGCCATGAAACTAGAAGCTATAGGTAATAATATTATAGGTGTTATACAAGTTATAGGAACAGGAAGTTCAGTTGTTGCATTAATTATTATAGGTATAAAATATATGATGGGAAGTGTTGAAGAAAAAGCACAATATAAAGAAACCATGAAACCGTATCTTATTGGAGCAATCATGCTTTTTGGAATAACAAATATATTATACATAATACAAAGCGTTATAGCAAACTTTTAGGTTAGAAAAGGAGGATTTATGGAAAAAAGAAATATAAAAAAATATATATTCCTTATCATATTCCTTTTATTCTTATTTTTAATACATCCTTTAGAAGTACAAGCATTAACATTAGATCAAATTATTGGTGGAGCAGATAATTTTGTAGCAATAGGAGCGGATAATTCTCCAGTTGATCAAGGAGAATTGCGTGAGGCAAATAATCTTTTATATAATGTATTACTAGGAATCAGTATGATTATTGCTGTTATTATTGGAATGATTTTAGGAATTAAATATATGTTAGCCACTTCAGAGGAAAGGGCAGATATTAAACAAACATTACCAGCATATATTGTATCTTGTGTGGTTGTGTTTGGGGCTTTTACCATATGGAAATTAATTATTACCTTAGTTCAATAATTTGAAAGGAATGAAAAAATGAAAAATAAAAGATTTTTGAAAATAATGTGTATTATAATTGTTAATATCATCATTTTATTATTATGTATCAATGATGTACAGGCATTTGGAATAGGTGCTTTAAAAGGTAATATGGTAGGAGTAGAGGAAGTAGAAACAATGGCTAATAAAGTCATTCGAATTGTTAGTATAATTGGCTCCATATTATCAGTTATCGTTATTATTGTTTTAGGGATAAAGTATATGTTTGGAAGTATTGAAGAAAGAGCTGAATATAAAAAATCAATGTTACCTTTTTTGATAGGTGCTGTATTTGTATTTGCCGCTTCAACGATTGCTTCTCTTATATATAATTTTGCAATTTATTTATAAAAGTGATATAATATAAAAAGATAAACCAATATACAAATCCCAAAATATAAAAATATAAATTATTAAAATAAGGAGGAAAAAGTTATGAAAAAAACAGTAAAAATATTATTCATTATGTTGATAATACTTAGTGCATTGACACTTACCGTAAATGCAGCAACTGGAAAAGATCCAGTTGGTTATACAGGTGATCCTTCTACAGAAGTAGGTGGAATTGAAGGCTTAGGAAATCAAATTATTACAATTATTAGTACGGTTGGTTCCATTGCATCAGTCATTGTATTAGTTGTTTTAGGTATTAAATACATGATGGGTAGTGCTGAAGAAAAAGCAGAATACAAGAAAACATTAATGCCATATGTTATAGGTGCTGTATTTGTATTTGCCGCTTCAACCATTGCATCAATTATATTCAATTTCTCATCAAGTTTACAATAAAATATAAAGATAAAAATGCCAAAATCGCATGTAACGATTTTGGTATTTTTTTGTGGTAAAGAAACAATATGAAACTTTAAGTATCACTACTCAATGTGAAAAAAATTTTTTATATTTTATTTTCAAAAGAAAAATTGTTATGCAATTTTTCGCGTTGACAAATCTTTTACGCTTTTTCGAGAACTTAAATATATAGAATAAAGATAACATAATATTACATAAAAAACACTTCATATTACAATATAATTACATTCATATTACAAAACAATTAAAAATGTTTTTTTTTGTAGATATGTGTACTTTTACCCCATTTATATGCTATAATATTATATATAAGTAGAATTGTGTGTAAAGGAGTGAATACAAATGCAAATATATGAGATACCAAGAGATTATAAAGGAGAAAGTAGAATTTTATATATATTTTCTACAAAAGCATTAATCTATACAATTGTAGGTATAGGAATAGGCTTAATTTTTTATTTTATATTTAATGCACTAGGAATGCAATTTGTAGGAATTATCATTGATGCCATTTTTGGTGTAATTGGTTTTGCAATAGGGACGTTTAAAATACCAGATAATAAAAGGTTTGAATTTTCTAGAAAAACAGGTGGAGAAAGTATAGATGATATTATCAAAAGATGGATGAAATTTAAAAAAAAGAAAAATAAAATATATGTATGGAAAGAGGAGGATATAAATCATGGATAGTAATCAAATTAGTAATTTTTTAACTATTGGTTTAATTGTATTGGTAAGTGTGTTTTTTATATTATTAGCCATATTAGTTGTGATTATCATAAAAGATAAAAAACAAAGTACAAAAACAACAACCAATAATAAAACTCCTCAAACAGACAATAAAAATGTAAAAACAGGTGTTGAATATAGTAAAAATTCCATTTTTAATTTTATGGAATTTGAAAAAATTGAGGATAACATGATTATTAGGAAAAAAGGTAGACAATTTGTTATGGTTATCGAATGTCAAGGTGTTAACTATGATTTAATGTCTGGACTAGAAAAAAATAGTGTAGAACAAGGATTTTTGCAATTTTTAAATACCTTACGCTATCCAGTTCAATTATATATACAAACAAGAACTGTTAATTTGGGAAGTAGCATTAATCGATATAAAGAAAAAGTAAATACTATCAGAGATGAATATATGAGAAAACAATTAAATTATAATTCTATGATGGCTGCAGAAGATGAATACACACAACAGGAAATCAATAATGCTAAATTTGAATTAGTAAAAGTACAAAACTTATATGAGTATGGTTTAGATATTATTAACAATACAGAAAAAATGAATTTAAATAAAAATATATTAAAAAAGCATTATTATGTTGTTATATCTTATACACCAGAAGACAATATAAATGCAGGATATGATGAAGAAGAAATTAAAAATATGGCTTTTTCAGATTTATACACAAAAGCACAAGCTTTAATTAGTTCTCTAGGTGTATGTGAAGTTTCTGGAAAGGTATTAGATAGTGAAGAATTAGTAGAATTGTTATACATAGCCTATAATCGAGACGAATCAGAAACCTATCAATTAGACAAAGCATTAAAAGCTGGAGTAGATGAATTATACTCAACAGCAAGAGATGTATTAGATAAAAGAATGGAAGAAATTAATGCAGAAATTAGAGTAAAGGCAAATCAAAAAGCAAATGAAGTTGCTTTAGAAGCAATGATGAACCAAGAAAAATTAAGAAAAGCAAAACGAAAAGAAGAAAGAATGAATCAATTAATAGATAGTATCGCAAAAGAAATATTAAATGAAAATCAAACGTTAATAGGTGAAGAAATTGTTGAAGAAGCCAAAAAAATTATTGATACAAAACAATCTCAATAAGGAGGAAGGAAAATGTTTGGTAAAAAGAAAGAAACACAACATGAAGATATGATTGTTGAAAAAGAGAAAGTTAATTTTTTAAGAAAAAAGACAATCAAAGAATTAATAGCACCTGCTGGAGTGGATGCTAGTAATATAGATCATTTAGAAATAATATCCAATACAAAAAGGTATGCTAGAAGCTTTTTTGTCTCACAATTACCAAGAATGTGTACTTTTCCAGAATTATTTAGAGATTTATATCTTTTTGGTGATGTAAATACTTCTATATTTATAAATCCAATTAAAGAAGAAAGATCACAAAATGAGTTAAATAGAGTTATTAATGAATTAGAAACAGAAAGAATTGTAGCAGCAGATAAAGGAAATATTAATAGGGAAAGTACCATTACACAAAAAAGATTAGAAGCAGAACAATTAAGAGATGAAATTGCAGCAGGGTTTAATAAGTTATATGAAGCATCAATTGTTGCAACCATTTTTACATATAATTTAGAAGATTTGGATAGAGATACAAAAATGTTAATCTCTGAAATGTCAAAAACATTAGTCAATATTAAAACTGCATGGGGCATTCAAGAAGAAGCTTTTCAATCAAATATGCCATTTCTAGATGATAAAGTAAAAAAAATACATACATTTGATAGAAATTCTATGGGAACAGTATTTCCCTTTACAACTTCAGAAGTAGGACATGCTACAGGGGTACCAATTGGGTTTAACAAACAAACAGGAACACCGATTTTGTTTGATAATTTTCACCCATCATTAACCAATTATAATATGGTTATCTTTGCAAAATCTGGTGCAGGAAAATCTGTTACCATGAAAACATTGGTATCTAGATCTTCTGTACTAATGGGGATCGAAAGTTTAGCTCTTGACGCAGAAGGTGAGTATACCATTGTGGCTGAAAGTTTGGGTGGAATCAATGTTGTTATTAGCCCTAATTCACAAACAATTATCAATTTATTTGATGTTGAGGTCGAAAAAGTAAAAGATGAAATTACAGGAAAAGAAAGAATTGTATTAAATATCGAAAATAAAGTAGAAGATGTTACACAAGCATTATTAACCATGGCAAAAGGTAGTACAAGAAGTACAGAAGTTAATGAGTTAACAAAACAAATTATTGCAGAATCAGTAGCAGAAGAATATGCAAGTTTAGGAATTACCAATAATCCTAATAGTTTATACAAATCTACAAATATGGGATTAAGAGGAGAAAACTTATTTGAAAAAGAAAAAAAGGAAATGCCAACAATTGGTAGTTGGTATAAAAGAATCCAAGAAAAAGCTAGGGACAATAAAAACCCAGATTATCAATTTCATTACAGTTATCTATTAAAAGTAATGAAGCAATATGTAAGAGAATATGATGGGCAAATGGCATATTTTGATGGGCAATCTACTTTTGACTTATTAGATGGAGCACCATTTATTAATTTGGATATATCACAATTAGAGGAAAGATTTGCAAGACCACTTGCACAACAAATTTTACTTTCATGGATATGGGAAAAATTTGTTAAGAAAAATAGTGAAGATAGAACAAAAGCAACTCAAAAAAGAGTGCTAGTAGATGAGGCGTGGATGTTGCTTCCATACCCAGAAGCCGTAGACTTTTTAAATAAAATGGCAAGACGTGCTAGAAAAAGAAATGTATCTTTAGCTATTATTTCTCAAAGATTCCAAGACTTTTATGAAAAACCAGAGGCACAAGCAGTTTTAACATCATCTGATACAAAATTGTTTTTAGCACAAGATAAGGCAGAAATACAATATTTGAAAGAAGTATTTAAATTATCAGAAGGTGAAGCAGACTTTTTAGTTACTTGTCAAAAAGGAGAAGGATTACTGAAAGTTGGAGCAGATACTGCTATATTAAAAATTGTACCAACGAAAAAAGAATTTGAATTTGTGGAAACAAATTTAAATAAATTAGCAGAGAGAGAACAAAATTAGAATAAAGTTGGAGGAAAAGATGAAATTTTTTGAAAAAAAGAAAAATCTAAAAAAGATAGCGATTATTTGTCTCATTTTCTTATCTTTTCAATTTGTATTTTCACCACCAGTTAAAGCAAAAGATCAAGGTTTTTTGGGAACTTTGATATCACCTTTTGTTATGTTAATTGTAGCATTAGGTGATCGGAATTATGAGTTTTTTGCACTCAAATATTATGGGGCAAAGTGAAATAGGATTTAATATCGATCTGGACGAAAAAGATCCATGGTGGAAAACTTTAGTGGTAATCTTAATTGCTGTTGTTGCAGCCATTGCCATTATAGCAACATTTGGAGCTTTATTACCAGTATTTCATGTAATTTGGACTGTTATTAAAACTGTTTTTTCAGTTATGTCTGCATTAGGTATAACACAATTATTAAAACTTGGGGGTATTTGGCTCGCGGCAGATGCTGTTTTAAGTAGTGGGTATGAAGATAATATGTTTTTACCTTTATTTTCGTATTCACCAGAAGAAATTTTTAGTGGGCAAATTCTTCTGTTTGATGTAGATTTTTTTAATCCACAACAAAAAATATATGCACTAATTCAAACAACAGATGAAAATGGAGAAGCAGTAGGCATGGGAGGCGTTGGAGGCGCCGTAATTGCCACAGAAGAAAGCGGAGGAACAGATGGAGATGGAGAAGCAGTAGACATGGGAGGCGTTGGAGGCGCTGTAACTGACATGGAAGAAAGCGGAGGAGTAAATGTAATTGGAGAAGAATCTGTTTTAGTGACTGGAAATGATAATTTTGAGAATTACCTAGCAGAAGAGACTACAACAACTGCTGAAGGAAATACAATAACAATCAAAAGAAATTTGAAATACTATTATTATTTAAAAGATCCCAATGCACCAGATGAAGAAAGTAATAGGGTTGTTACTTCAAAACAAAATATGGCATTACAATTACAACCTTTAATTAGTCAATGGTATATAGCTATTCGAAATATTGCGATTGTATTATCTATGTCAGTATTATTGTATGTAGGTATTAGAATGTTATTAGCTTCTGTGGCACAAGAAAAAGCAAAATATAAGCAAATGTTATTAGATTGGATTGTGGGAGTGTGTTTACTATTTTTTATGCATTACATAATGGCTTTTTCTGTATCTATTGTAAAAGTATTTAATGAAATGCTTTCTTCAACAGTAACAATAGGTTCCATTACTACACCTACTGGAGAAGAAATTGAATTAGAGCCAGAACAACAGGAAGCATTTCAAGCATATATGAAGCAACATAGTGCAAATAGAATGGTAATTATGGAAAATGATGAAAAGGAAAGAATAACAAAAAAATTAGAAGACTTGGGAATGGAGAGCTTTATTAATACAGACACAGATCCTGACCAAATTATGTGGTTAACAAATCTTATGGGTGTTGTCAGAATAAGAACACAAGTTAGTCATGGAGAGGCAACATTTATAGGATATGGAATTGCTTATGTTGTATTAGTGTTATTCACATTATATTTTTCATGGATGTACTTGAAAAGGGTATTATATATGGCATTTTTAACATTACTAGCACCATTAGTAGCTTTAACTTATCCAATTGATAAGATAAGTGATGGACAAGCACAAGGATTTAATAAATGGTTAAAAGAATATATATTTAATTTATTAATACAACCATTACACTTATTGTTATATACCATTTTAGTTACATCAGCAATAGAATTAGCAACAACTAATATTTTGTATACATTAGTAGCAATAGGCTTTTTAATACCAGCAGAAAAAATATTACGTAATTTCTTTGGATTTGAAAAAGCAAGTACACCAGGTTCAGCAGCTGGTGCAGCAGCTGGTGCAGCTCTTCTTACAACAGGTATACAATCACTTTTACGTGGTGGTAGAGGCTTAAGAGGAGGAAAAAATAGAGTAAAAGGAGGAAATGGTAATTCTATAGGAGATGGTAATAGTGGAGCACCAAATAAAATTGGATATAGAACTGCCAATAATTTATCTGACGGTTCTTCTGACAATAAAACTGTAACAGATAAACAAGATAATGAAAAAACAACTGAACAAAAAATGTTAGATGCAGATGATGATAAGTTCGGAACAGAAGACTGGGATCCAGCAGAAAGAGATGCTTATGCAAGAGCAGCTTATGCTAATGAAAATAACACAACAAGTGATGATACATATAGGCAACTTGCTGAAGAATATAGAGATGCAGGAATGAGTGATAAAGAAATAGCTGAACAACTTGGATATACAGATGATGAATTTAATCAATTAATGGGAAAAACATCACCACAAAGTTCTAGTATGGGCGACAATGCAAGTTCTGGTTCTCTTACAGGAAAATTTGGTTATACACCGTTAAGTAGAAATATTTTTAATGGACTAAAAGCTAGAAGCAAAACAAGATTATCGTTAGCAGAAAGGGGAGCAGGATTTAGAGCAGCAGCAGGAGAAGGTGCAAGACAATTTGGAAGAAAAGTGATTAAAGGTGTAAAAAAGGGTGTACCAATGGGCATTAGAATGGTAGGAAAAGTAGGTGCAGGATTGACATTAGGTTTAGGTGCTGCGACAGTAGCAGGTACAGCTGCTATTGTTTCTGGTGATCCAATGACTGTTGCAAAGGCAGCAGGAGGAGCAGGAGTAGCAGGTGGAGTTTTAGGGTCATCTATGGTAAATGTAAATCCACCTAAAAAACCAAAATCAGCTGCACAAATAGCAAGAGAAAGAGCAGAGTGGGGAGACAAATATGATCAGCATGAAGCAGAAAAAAGATTACAACAGTGGAGAAGAGATGCAGATAAAAGAATAGAATTAGAACGTATTCTAGGAAAAGAAAAAGTTCAGAAAATGTATAAAGGATCATTTATAGACAGATGTTTACAAAATGATATTACAGATACAAAAAATATAGCTGCCATGTATGAAGTATATGATGGAATAAAAGATGGTAATGAGAATCAGAGATTTGAAAAGGCAGCATTAGCTTATGAAATTAATGATTTATATGGAGATATAAGGAAAGTTAAACCAAAGGATCAAGCAGATATTGAATCAGGTTATGCAAAACAGTTTAATCGTAATTTGAAAGATGAGAAAAAATCTCAAAAAGAAGCAGAAAATATTATGGCATATGCAAAACAATTTAGTAGCATTAAAGATGGTAGAAAGTATCAATAAAAATATAAAAACTATATGGTTATAAATACTGTTAAAACATTTGTAATCATATAGTTTTTCTTAAAAAGTACTATAACATAAGGAGGAAATAGTGGAATATTTAGGAAAACCAAATAAAAAAATCATCATCATAATCAGTATGATTTTGCTTGTGGGAATCATTAGTCTTATAGTATATATGTTAACAAAAGAAAAAGAAGAAGAGCTTCCAGAAAATGTCATATCACAAGAAGAAACAAATACGAATATAGATAATTCTTGGAAGCAAACCTTTCACGAAATAGAAAATTACAATATATATTATTCGGTAAAAGGGATTTTAAATAATTATATAAAAATGATAAAAGAAGCAAATGGAGACGAATATATTGCTTTTTCAAGATTAAAGCAATCAAAAGAAGAAGCTATTGCAGGATTACAACAAGAAGCAACAACAGCTATTTTAGAAATGTATGATGATATATATATAGAAAATGCAAATATAAATGAAGAAAAAATTCTAGAGAATGCACAACAATATAAACAACAAGGAGATTACAGTAAAAATATGGCATATAATCTTAAAATCAAAGAGATGTATCTAGGAGAATTATCACAAACCGTAAATTTAATATTTGTTAATTTTGAAATCAACGGAATAGAGGACAATATGCTTATAAAATTAGATGTACAAAATAGAACCTATTCTATATTTGGTAGAGAATATATAGATGAAAAAGGGTATAGTACAACAACAGCAATAGAAGATATAGAGATAGATAGTCAACCAGTAGAATCTAATAATTATAATACTTTTGATTATATTCAAGCTGATGAAAAATATATTGTTAATCAATATTTTTCAGAATATCAATCTCAATTATTAAACAATCGCCAATTTGCTTATCAACTATTAAATGATGAATATAGAGAAAAAAAATATGAAAATCAAGAGGAATTTGATCAATATATAGAACAAAATTATGAAAGTATGCAAAGTATGTATTTATCAGAATATCAAGTACATGAATTTGATGAATATAAAGAATATGTATGTTTGGATCAAAATAATCGATATTATATATTTTTAGAAAAATCTATCACTGATTACAGTGTTCTGCTAGATACATATACAATAGATTTAAAAGACTTTACAGATAAGTATAATGGAGCAAGTACATCTATGAAAGTAGGAATGAATGCAGAAAAAATATTAAGTGCAATCAATGATAAAGATTATCGATATGTATATAACAAATTGGATGAAAACTTTAGAAACAATACATTTGGAAATTTAGAAAACTTTGGTGTATATATGAATGATCATTTTTATAATCAAAATGATATTGAATACACAGATTTTACGGAGGAAGGAAATATATATATTTACAATGCTACATTGAAAAATGCACAAGATACAGAAGCAGAAGGTAAAAAATTAACCATTATCATGCAGTTATTAGAAGGTACAGATTTTGTTATGTCTTTTAGTTTAGAGTAAAAGGAGAGGTAATATTGTTTAGATTAATTAGATGGTATAATCAAAATAGAAAGATTTTTTGGTCAGCGGTTGGAGTGATTGCTCTTTTTATTGTAGCACTACAATTGATAAATACATTTGTCAAAAATAGTAATCAAAAAGAGTTGGAATTGGCACAAAAGAATCCCATTCAAAATACAACGATTCCAGAGCAATATAATAATATCCAAATGGGTAGTACATCTTCTAGTTTAAGTGGTACAGAATTGTCAGAAGAAAATCAAACAGAAATAGAAGTCATTGATCAATTTATAGAATATTGCAATAATCAAGATTTAGAAAGTGCATATGGTTTATTAACAGATGAATGTAAACAAGAAATGTATCCAACGATAGAAAATTTTCGAATAAGTTATTATCAGTCTATATTTAATAATACAAGAAAAAACGTTGTTGTAGAAAATTGGATTAATGAGATATATAAGGTAGATTTTAATGAAGATTTTTTATCAACAGGTAAATACTCAAAAGAAAATACGATACAAGACTATATAACAGTTGTTGAAAAAGATGATGGATACAAATTGAATATTAATCGATATATTGGAAGACAAGAAATTCATCAATCAGCAGAAGATAAAAATATTCAAATAGAAGTAGAATATACAGATATATATATGGATTATCAATATTATAAAATCAATGTTCATAATCAATCTGAAAATACCATTTTATTAGATGATGGTATTAATATTAAAGCTATGTATATTGAAGATGAAAATGGAATACAGTATTCTGCCTATACACATGAATTAAATGAAGGACAATTAATGGTGAGTCCAAGAGAAACAAAAGAATTAGAAATTCGATATTATAGTAAATATAGTTCAGAAAAACAAATTGATAAAGTTGTTTTTTCTAGAATGATATTAGATAATGATTCTTATGCAATCTATCAAAATAAGAGTTTATACAGAGGATATGAAAATTTTGAAATTGTAATATAAATAGGAGATAAATATGAATGGAAATTTTAAAAATAAAGTAGTAAACATATTAAAACACACGATGAGAATTTCTATAATATCATCCATTATAGCATCATTAAGCATTCTCTTGGTAGTAATTTTGTGGTATGCATTAAAAGACGATGATGGTACACTTAAAGAAGGAGATAAAAGTAATACACAAAATGTTGCTAAAGAGCATACATCTAATACGACGATTAGTACAGATGGAAAAATTTCTACTAACCAAACGGCACAAGAAGTATGGGATGGTTTGGTAGAAGAAAATAGTAGAGTGACAGCATATCTGGAGGGACCAGAGGAATTATTAAAATTGATGAATGCCCAAATGGTTACACAATATTTAGATACGAGGGAAAATCCAGATGAAGAAATTGATTGGGATAAAGCATTAGATGTTAATTCAAAAGATGTACAAGGAATTGTAAAATTAAAAAGGGCACAATCAGATGGTTCAACAATTACAATGACTTATGTAGATCCAGAAACTTTTCAATCCTATATTGATACATATAATAGTACAGGAGCTGAAAGTGATAGAAATGAAGCACTAAAACATTTTACAATAGAAAGAACAGTAGTTGCAAATAATTCTGCAAATGTCAGACCAATCGAAGCAGGGGAAACGATTAATATTCCAGCAGGTTTAGGAGATCTTCATACATATATGAAATGGCAAGCGATTACGAGTGTAAGTTCTAATCAGTATAGATTGATACAAGAAGCAGGAGGAATGCAATTTGACGAAGAAGGGTTTGGTAGAATTAATGGTCGATATGTAATTGCATGTACATTAACATATGGACAAGTTGGAGATTATATTGATTTTTATCAAGAAGATGGAACAATTATTCCTTGTATTATAGGAGATATAAAAAATCAAAATGATGAAGGATGTACAGAATGGGGACATAATAATGGAAGATGTATAGTAGAATTTGTCGTTGATGAAGCATGGTATTATGATGAAAATGGAGGTTATCATACAAGAGGATATCATGTTAATCCAGGTACATCAACTTGCCATCCTGAATGGGCATATAATATTACAAAAGCAGTTAATGGAGGAAGTTATTTTGACAATCCTAATTTTGGTACAGACAATATAGAACCTAATGAAAATACAGATTCTGATACAGAAAATACAGATACAAGCACAACAAATACTGGAATTAATGGAGGAAATTTATATTGGCCAACAGATAGTACAACCATTACATCAGAATTTGGTTTAAGAGAAAGACCAACGCCAACAGCTTCAACAAATCATGCAGGTATAGATATTGGAGTACCTGAAAGTACAAATGTATATGCAACTGAAGCAGGAACAGTCATAACAGCAGCATTTAATGATTCAGAAGGAAACTATATAGAAATTGATCATGGAAATGGATATGTTTCAAGATATTTGCATAATAGTGAATTCGTAGTTTCTGTTGGAACAACTGTAGAAAAAGGACAAGTGATAGCAAAGTCTGGAAATACAGGAAATTCTACAGGACCACATCTTCATTTTGAGATTCGATATAATGGAGAGGCAATTGATCCCTTAAGTTTTAAATATCATAATGGAATGGGAAATGGTACAGGCGGCATAGGGGAGACAAGCACTTCTAGTAATTCAAGTGGAAATGCAACTACCAATACATATTATGCGAAAGTAGCCACTTGGAATGAGGTAACAGATACAGTAGAATCAGATGACCCAGATGTTGAAAGTTATTCAAATACAACATATCATATGACAACAACGAAAGTTAATTATCAAGAATTTTTAACAGGATATACAATGCCTTTTGATTATTTATGGGATATTTTAGTCATCAGTGAAGAAAAAGAATTTGTTTTAGAGTTAGCAGAATTAGTACAAAACAGTGACATTGAAATTACAATACATGATAATTTGTCTATCAATACAAATGTTACTACAAATACATATACGGAAAACGAAAAAGTTGTATCTAGAGATGTAACAATTGTAGGAAATTCTGCAGAACAGGGTGGACAGGTAGAATCAGCATCTCCAGATGAAACAGATGAACAAGTAACATCAACTGATAGAAAAGTTGTGCATACAGTTATTACAACAACAAATACAATAGAAACGGCTTTAACAAAAGCAAATGTATGGATTGTAAATTATACAAAACAATATACATATGAGATACCAGATAATGTAGAAACTACAGGCGGGGCAGGTGATATGGAGGATATACCATATACAGATGAACCAGCTCATACGACACAAACAGATGATATAGGATTTGGAGAATCTCAAAGGCAAACATATCATAACCAATGGGTGCAACAATATCCTGATATAAATACAACATTACAAACAGTATATTGTGATTATTACTATTCTACAACAAATCGAAATGAAACCATTACAAATACACTTGAAAGAAAGAATTATGTTTCTTCTCCACCTACCATAGAAGAAAAGACAGATCCAAATGCAGAAGAACCAAATTTTGTTACATTATTAGAAGAGCATACCAAAACAAAAACTGCACTTTCAGGTGATACATATCTTGTGTTTATAGATATGTTAGAGAAAAATGATAGTACAAAAGAAATGATAGATTTAACCAAATATTTATTATATAAAACAACTGGCAATACATTTTTCTGGAATGAAGATGAACAATTTGATTTTTCAATATTTGATCCAGCAAACTTTAATAAAAATACAAACGGATCTAGTGGTATTGATGGGGTACAAGGACAAATTTATGATTATTTCTTACAAAAAGGTGTACCAGCTGTTGGTGTAGCAGCTATTATGGGAAATATTGAGGCAGAATCATCATTTAATCCAGCAGTAGTTAGTGATTCTGGAGAATATATAGGACTTTGTCAATGGAGTGCAGGTAGAATAGACAATTTAAATACGTTAGCAAATAGTAAGGGAAAAGACTGGACAGATTTAGAAGTACAATTAGATTTTATATGGCAAGAATTAAATGGAGAGTATTCAGATGTCAAAGCAGTGCTTATGAGTGCAACAGATGAAAGTGATTTGGAATATGCAACTTGGTATTATGGAAGATATTATGAAATCTATTTTATAGGAACATGGCCATCATCAAAAGCGGAATCACAAGAAAGATATGAATTCGCTAAAAATTGGTATGAACAATATAAACAAAATAGTACATCTGTTGGCATCATGACAGGAGAAGGTGCTGTTTATTTCCAAGGAGATTATGCGAATGTGCCATATGGTGATGATACAATTTCTGGTAGTGGATGTGGACCAACTTGTTTTGCCATGATAGCA
Source organism: uncultured Clostridium sp. (assembly GCA_946486515.1). Classification (GTDB taxonomy): domain Bacteria; phylum Bacillota; class Clostridia; order TANB77; family CAG-508; genus CAG-269. The sequence continues at coordinate 9,810 of CAMLUB010000002.1, read as the reverse complement.
ACAGATTATTCTGGAAGACAAATTACACCTGCTGATGCAGTGGCTTGGTGTGGAAATGCATATTATGTAGCCGGTCGAGGTACATCTTGGTCATATTATGGGGCAGCAGCTGAATATTTCAATTTACCTTGTACAGTTGTACAATTAGGTAATGATATTAATGCAGCAGTTGAACAATTAAGAAGAGGCAATTTAGTTATATCATCACAAGCAACAGGAATATTTACACCAAATTACGGACATTTTATTGTATTAAGTTCTGTGGATAGTAATGGTGGTATTAGAGTAAGGGATCCTAATAAAACGAATGCTATTCAAAGAGGATATAATAGTAGAACATTTACTGCAGCTGAAATTAGTGCATCTGCTAAAAATTATTGGGCATTTGTAAGAAATTAAAAGGAGAAAAACATGAGTAAAAAAAAGTTAATTATTAGTATATTAATCGTGTTCATTTTAATTATGGTTTTGGCTATCATAGTAAGTCAGATTAATAAAATCAATGAAGAAAAAGCTATGACAGAAGAAAGATCAGATGGAGGTGTACCATATGATGATTCACAATTAAATAATTTTGAAATTACCATAGAAGGAATGGATAAAGATATAAAAAAAGAAATAAAAGATGAGGACACATTTTATTTAGAATTTAAAAAATACATTTACTTCAATGGACTAGTAGATGCCAATATTGCAACTGTAGAATATCAAGAAGTGTATCAACAAGATATTAGACTAATTTTTGCATTAAATAATACTTCTAGAACGAAAATAAGATGTATTATACACACAACAGAAGGAACATATGAATTTTTTGAAGATAAATCTTAACTTATATATGATTTTACAAAATATATATTGAATATAAAGAGAGAATATGATATTCTCTCTTTATAAAATCATAAGAAGGTGAATATATGATAGAAATCAAAAATGTATCAAAATCCTATATTAAAGGTGAAAACATAATAGAAAATATGAATTTACAAGTTCAAGATGGAGAGATATTAGGTTTTATAGGACCTAATGGAGCTGGAAAAACAACTGTTATTAAGATGATGACAGGTATTTTAGAAATTGATGAAGGCGATATTTTTATTGATGGAAAAAGTATAAAAAAGGAACCTTATGAGGCAAAAAAAAATATAGGATTTACACCAGATAGTCCAGATATGTTTTTAAATTTAAAAGGAATAGAATATTTACATTTTATAGGAGATATATATCAAGTACCACAAACTGAGAGAATGAAAATCATAGAAGATATTACAAAAAAATTTGAAATTTATGATGCACTAAATGAAAAAATTGAAACATATTCACATGGTATGAGACAAAAAATTGTGATTACAGGTGTATTATTACATCATCCAAAAAATTGGATATTAGATGAACCAATTACTGGATTAGATCCTAAAGCGATTTATGATTTAAAAATTATGATGAAAGAACATGCTAAAAAGGGAAATGCTGTATTTTTTTCTACACATATATTAGAAGTGGCAGAAAATTTATGTGATCGAGTAGCTATTATTCATAAAGGAAAAATTTTATTTTTAGGAAAAATAGAAGAATTAAAAGAAAAAATGAAAGACAATACTTCGTTGGAAAATTTATTTATGGAGATAATAGGAAATGATTAAAAATATAATATTATTGACAAAAGTTTCAACTAGAAATTTTTTAGAGAATTTTCAAATATTTGATAAAGATAAAAAAACAGTTAACAAAAAATCTATGTATGTATGGCTTTTTTTGATTATTATCATTGCTATAGCATATTTAACTATCCAAATTTTGCAATTGTTACATCAGTATGGACAAACTGATCTATTTTTGGATATTATGTTATTATTAGTTATGACAATTTTGATTATGCAAACAATTATTTCTAGTATGAATATTTTATATTTTGCAAAAGATATGGAATATTTTTTAATGTATCCAATTAAAACAAAAGAATTATTACTATCTAGAACATTAACCATGTTGAATATTACCTATTTTACAGAATGTATTTTGTTATTCATTCCTTTAATATTATATGGAAATTTTGTGATGATGCATATGTCTTATTATATTTTTGTTATTCTTGCATTATTGTTATTACCAATTTTTCCAGTATTATTAGTCAATAATATTTTTTTGATAATTATGAAAGTTGTCAAAAAAATTAAACATAAAAATGTATTTCAATTTATGATTACTTTAGTGTTTTTGACTATTTTTATTGTTTTGGAAGTTATTTTTATAAAAAATTTTGTATTAAATAAAATTGATTTTAATGCAGAAAATGTTGATGTTAGAACCATAATTAGTAGGGTAAATGATACATTTGTGATTGTTAATCCCATAATAGAGATATTAAATCAAAAGTCAATTTTTATGAATATACTAAAAATATTAGGGATTGATGCTTTTTTATATGTCCTTTTTATATTTTTAGGAAATAAATTTTATATTAATAATATATTAAAAACAACACAATATCATAAATTGAAAGCAAAAAAAAGAAAAGAGATAAAACATAAATATCATGTGAAAACACCTAGATGGGCATATTTAAAAAATGATATTAAAGGTTTATTTGGAAATACGACATTTTTCTTACAAATGGTTTATCCATTTTGCTTAACGATCATAACTATTATATCTTTTTCAACTTCTCTGCGATTTACATTTATGCCAAATAATCAAGATTTGTATGATATGATTACAAATTTACATTTGAATATAGAAGGGGTTTGTGTAATGGTAGGTCTTTTACAAATCTTAATGTCTTTTTATAATATATCTATTACAGCGATTTCTAGAATGGGAAAAAATGCAATATTTTTAAAATATATACCAATGGAACTATATAAACAATGCTTATTAAAAAATATACCACAATCTTTTATGACGATCATTGTTTCCATTGTCTTATTATTAGCAATTAAATTGGTATGTATATCTGTTTCATGGATACAAATATTATGTATGTTACCAATATGTATGGTAGTAGGGATTTTAAATAGCTATATTATGTTAATTGTAGATATAAAAAGACCAATTTTAAATTGGAATTCAGAAATGGAGATTTTTAAACAAAATGGAAATAAAATATTTCAATATATTTGGACAATTGTTATGGTATTAATTTTAATGTATATTGCAAGTATTTTTGAAGAAGTGAATTTGTATATTGCTATGTTGGTTATGTTCGTATTTTTTACGGCTTTGTTATTAGGTGTCAATCAATATGTGAAAGTGCAAATTAAGAAAGAAAAACTATTTAAAAATATTATATAAATCAATAAATGTTATAAGAAAATAAAATACGGAATATAGTATATGATGCTTAGAATATTGTAACATGCAAAAAATTTTTTGAAAAATATAACATAATGGGAGAAATCATGCTGGTTTCTCCCATTATGTTAATAATAGCTGTATGTAATCATATTGTTTTTTTCCATTATATTAATAATGGTTGTATGAAATTTTTATGTTGTTTTTTAGGAATGAAAATACTATTTTTTAATGAAATATATTATTAAAAATGTCAACAATTACTTTAAACATTGTATTTGTTTCATAAAGTTCCATAAAATAGTTTTTTACAAATGGAATATTCCAAATGATAAATAATACAAATATAACAATTAAAATTGATAAAAATGATTTTATATAGTCTGAAAATGTTTTTTTATATCGGATTTTATATCCTCTATTTTTTAGGTCTTGAAAATATGCATCATGATATGCTTTTTGCCTAGCTTTTTCCATTTGTTGCTCATACTCTAAATTTCTTTCATATGAATTTTGATTTTGATATGCATTTGATGAATTATGTGTATGATTTTGCCTATCTTGATAAGTATGATTGGTGGAAGAATTCTGGTTAGAATAGAAATCTGTTGAGCCTTGTCTATTTTCATATATATGTTGCTGTAAATTATTTAATTTATCTTTTAAAATTTGATTTTGCTTATACATTTCATTATATTTATCTTCAGAAATAGTGTGGTTCTGTAATTCTTGGTTATACTGTGTTCTTAGTTGTGGGTTAGATAAAGTTTCGTATGCTTCATTAATCATTTTAAATGTTTCTTCTGCTTTTTTTTTATGAGCTCCATCTTGTAAGTCTGGATGATATTTTTTTGCTAAAGTTTTATAGGCTTTATCAATAATTTCTTGAGAAGCATTTCTATCTACTTCTAATATTTCATAATAATTTTTATCCATCGTTATAATCCTTTCAATTAAAATAATAGCATAAAAAACAAAACTATTCAACTAAAATTTATAATTATATGGTAACAATTCAGACCTCATCAACATAAGGAAGGTGGAATAGCTTATATTTTTAAGAATTCGAATGCGACCGAAGTCATTTAAGAAATTCTTAAAAATATAAGCTATTCCACCTTCCTTATGTTGATGAGGTCTGAATTGTAATAATATGTTGCACAAGGAGAAAAAATAGAGGAAGTTGCAGCTTCCTCTATTTTTATTGGTTTATATGAAAGACCTAGTTAAAATTTCTTCCTATACATAGTATACAACAATTTTGAAAATATGTCAAATTTAATTGATTAGTTTTTTTGGACTTCTTTGCTTTCTTTCGTTTCGTCTGCTTGTTGTACTGTTTCAGCTTCATTTTCTTTTTCAATAGCTTCTTTTCTAGCTTGTTTTGTTTTTAAATTATCTTTTGCAACTGTCATTAATAATTTAATTCTGTTTGCTTGGTTTGTTTCACTAGCACCAGGATCATAATCTACTGGAGAAATATTGGCATCTGGATATTTTTCTCTAATGGTTTTGATAACACCTTTACCAACAACGTGATTTGGCAAGCAAGCAAATGGTTGCACACAGATAATATTTGGGATATCATGCTCAATATATTCAATCATTTCAGCTGTTAAGAACCAACCTTCACCAGTTTGATTTCCGATAGATAATACATCTTTTACTTTATCTTCTAAATGCCAAATATCACAAGGTGGTAAATAGCCTTTTTTAGAATTTGCTAAAGCAATTTTCATATCTTTTTCTAAAATGTCAATTAATTTGATAGCAGCTTTCATAATCTTTGAAGAAGTTTTATTAGTGTTTAACAAACTGTTAAAAGTAACTTTATGTGTAGCCATGAATTTAACAAATCCCATAAAGTCAGGTAAAATAACTTCTGCACCTTCTTTTTCTAGTAAATCAGCAACATGATTATTTCCAAATGGATGATATTTGATTAAAACTTCTCCAACAATACCAACCCTAGGTTTTTCAATAGAAGTGTCTAATTCTATCTTTTCAAAGTCGTTTACAATATCATAAATACTTTGTTTAAATTCTTTGGTTGATGACTTTTGAAGTAATTTTTTACATTTTTCCATCCACTCATCAAATAATTTTTGTGTTTCACCTTTATGTTTTTCATAAGCCCTATTTTTCGTTAACATTTTTTGTAATAAGTCACCATATAGAATGGTTTTTAATAAACGTTCAATTAATGGTACTGTTATTTTAAATCCAGGCATTTTTTCCATACCAACAATATTAAATGAAATAACGGGTATATTTTCAAATCCTGCATCTTTAAGAGCTTTTCTAATAAATCCTATATAATTAGTTGCTCTACATCCTCCACCTGTTTGAGACATAATTAAAGCAGTTCTATTTAAATCATATTTACCAGATTGAAGAGCTTCAATCATCTGTCCTGTAACTAAAATAGATGGATAACAAGCATCATTATTTACATATTTTAATCCAGTTTCAACTGTTTTTTGTGTACATTCTCTTAGTAATTCCACTTTATATCCACTAGATTGTACGGCAGCTTCCAATAATTCAAAATGAATTGGTGCCATTTGTGGTACTAAAATGGTATAGTCTTTTTTCATATCTTTTGTAAAGATTTTTTTATGTTGTTCATAATCACCAGTAGCATGATGTTCTCTTTTTTCTTTTTCACGTTTATTCATACTAGCAAGTAATGAACGAATACGAATTCTAACAGCCCCTAAGTTATTAACTTCATCAATTTTAATTAATGTATACATTTTATCATAACTAGATAAGATTTCTTCTACTTGGTCTGTTGTAACGGCATCCACACCACATCCAAAAGAGTTTAATTGAACTAACTCTAGGGAATCATGCTTTCCAACAAAATCGGCTGCGGCGTAAAGCCTTGCATGGAATACCCATTGGTCAACAACACGAATTGGTCTTTTTACTTCTGTTTGATTTGAAATACTGTCTTCTGTTAAAACACATAATCCTAATGAAGTAATTAATGTATCAATACCATGATTGATTTCTGGGTCAACATGATATGGACGACCAGCTAAAACAATACCTTTCAAATGATTTTCTTCTATGTATTTTACCGTTTCAGCACCTTTTCTACGGATATCTTCTTTACATTTTTGATATTCTGCTTCTGCTTTATCGGCTGCTTCATTTAGTTCTTCTTTTGTAAAGTGATATTGTTTAAATTCATCTAATTCTAATATTTTCTTTACTAAGTTTTTCTTATCAAAAGGTAAAAATGGATTTAAGAATTTTACGCTAGGGTCTTTTAATCCTTCTACATTATTTTTCAATACCTCAGAATAAGAAATAACAATAGGACAGTTATAATGGTTATCTGCTTTTTCATATTCTTTTCTAGAATATGGCATACAAGGATAAAAGATGGTTTTAATTCCTTGCTCTAATAAACTTTCAATATGTCCATGTGAAAGTTTTGCAGGATAACATACAGATTCTGAAGGCATAGATTCCATACCTTTTTCATAGGTTTTTCTAGTACTCTTTTCAGAGATAATCACTCTAAAACCTAAACTGGTAAGGAACGTAAACCAGAATGGATAATCCTCATACATATTTAAAACCCTAGGGATTCCAATCGTTCCTCTGGTTGCATATTGTTCTTCTAATGGTGTATAATTAAAAATTCTTTCATATTTGTATTGTACTAAATTTGGCAAATTTTTAGCTTTGGTAACAACACCTGCACCTTTTTCACAACGGTTACCCGTTACATGGATTTGTCCATTACTAAATTTATTGATTGTTAATTTACAATGGTTTTCACAATTATTACAATGTGTATGTGTAATTTTTATTTTTAAATTATCTAATTCATTTGTTTTTAAGATTGTTGATGTATATTCCATATCTAAGTTAGCTTCATATTGTTCTTTTGAAAGTAAAGCCATTCCGTAAGCTCCCATTAATCCTGAGATATTTGGTCTGACAACATGTTTACCAACAATTAATTCAAAAGCTCTAAGGACTGCATCATTATAGAAAGTACCACCTTGAACAACAATATGTTTTCCTAATGTTTCAACATCTCTTACTTTCATAACTTTTTGAATGGCATTTTTGATAACAGAATATGATAAACCACTAGAAATATCTCCAACAGAATATCCTTCTTTTTGTGCTTGTTTAATTTTTGAATTCATAAATACGGTACATCTTGAACCTAAATCAACAGGTCTTCTTGATTTTAGTGCTTCTTTAACAAATTCAGATATTTCTAAATTCAAACTTTTTGCAAATGTTTCTATAAAAGAACCACATCCAGAAGAACAAGCTTCATTTAACATGATATTATCAATAGAACCATTTTTAATTCTTATATATTTCATGTCTTGCCCACCAATATCGACAATACTGGTTACATCTGGTTCAAATGTTTTAGCAGCTGTATAATGGGCAATTGTTTCAATTTCGTTTAAATCAACATTTAAAGCTGTTTGAATTAATTTTTCTCCATAACCTGTTACACCACTATATCTTAAAATGGCTTTTCCTGGTAAGACCTTATATAATTTTCTCAACATATCCATAACACTTTGTAATGGATTTCCTTCATTGCTACCATATAAAGAATATAATAGGTTACCATCTCTATCAATTAATACAAGTTTTGTGGTTGTAGAACCTGCATCAATTCCTAAGAAACAGTCACCTTCGTAATTTTCTAATGGTTTTGAAGGAACAGTTGCTTTATTATGTCTTTCTTTAAAAGCTTCATATTCCGCTTCATCTTTAAATAAAGGATCAAGTGGTTGTGTGGTTGTATCATGTGAATTTTTAAAGTTCTCTATTTTCTTTTCTAATTCATTAGGTGTAATCACTTCTGTATTAAATGAATCCAAAGCAGCACCTTTTGCAACTAATAAATGTGCATTTTCTGGTACAATAATTTGATCATCTGTCAAATGTAATGTTTCTATAAAACGCTTTCTTAATTCTGGAAGATAACTTAAAGGTCCACCTAAAAAGGCAATATTTCCTCTAATAGGTCTACCACAAGCCAATCCACTAATGGTTTGGTTAACAACTGCTTGGAAAATAGAAGCAGCAATGTCTTCTTTTGCGGCACCTTCATTAATTAAAGGTTGTATATCAGTTTTTGCAAAAACACCACAACGAGAAGCAATTGGATAAATGGTTTGATATCCTTTGGCTAATTCATTTAAGCCTGCTGTATCTGTATGTAATAAAGAAGCCATTTGGTCTAAAAAGGCACCAGTACCACCAGCACAAGTACCATTCATTCTTTGTTCAATAGAATTATCAAAATAGATAATTTTGGCATCTTCTCCACCTAACTCGATAACAACATCTGTTTTTGGAAAGTATTTTTCAATGACTCTTTTACAAGAAACGACTTCTTGAATAAAATCCACTCCTAAAAATTTTGCAGCAGACATAGCACCAGAACCAGTTAAAGCAATTGTAAATGAAGCAGAAGGATATTTTACAAGTAATTCCTCTAACACTTCACAAACTGTCTTTTTGGCATCTGAAAAATGTCTACGATAATCTGAATATATAGTATTTTTATTATTATCCATTACGATTATCTTGACTGTTGTAGATCCAACATCAAGACCAACATGTAAAATTTCATTCATGACAAAAACTCCTTTTTTGTATATAATTTTTTCATTCTTATCCACCCTAATTGTATACGGAAAAGCCACTTTTGTCAAATGGAAATAGTTGTAAAAGGGGAAGGGGAGATGATTTTGGGTGATTTTGGGGACGGAGCAAAAAATCATCATTTATTTTATAAACTGTTGTATAAAATAATTTTATAAAAATGATGATTTTTTGCTCCGTCCCCAAAATCATCTCCCCTTCCCACAAATTAACTTTGTTAACTTTTTTTAGTTCTAAAAAGGACAAACAAATAATAGAATAGGTAATAAATAAAATTAATAAAAATTGAAAGAAAGGATGAAAATAAGATGAATAAAAAAATAGTTATTATTTTTACTGTTTTATTAATTATTATATTACTAGGAGGATATTTTATTATCCAATATTTTAGGGGGCAAGAAGAGGAAACAACAATAGAAGAATATACACCAGAAGAAGAAATTACAGAAGAGCAAAACAGGCAAACAATTGTGAGTTTATATTTCTTAGAGAAAGAAACAAATGAATTATCTCCTGAAGCTAGATTAGTAGATATTAAGGAAATTATGAATACACCTTATGATAAATTGGTAAATATGTTAATAGAGGGCCCTAAAAATGAAAAATATATAAAACTAATTCCAGATAATACGAAATTAAATAAAACATATAAAGAGAAAGATATGGTATATTTAGATTTTTCGAGTGAATTTTTAAATTATGATAAAGAAGATGCATCTGCAAAACAAAATATGATTGATAGTTTAGTCAAAACATTAACACAATTAACAGAAGTAAATTCTATAAAAATTTTAATTGATGGAGAAGAAAATGAGGAATTTAATGAAATTTATACATTAGAGAAAAATAATAGTTAAA
>CAMLUB010000001.1 GCA_946486515.1 uncultured Clostridium sp. | reverse complement strand
GTTTCCGGGTATTGTTGTAGTTTTTGCTATAGAATTTCTTAAATGGGAATCGAAGAGTAGCCGAGAATCTTAAAAATATAAGCTATTCCACCTTCCTTATGATGAGGAGGTCTGAATTGTTACCATTCGTTACAGTTTAGGTGTAATATTTTTTTTCTTTTTCATTTCTCGATAATTAATAAAATCATCTAATAATATTTTAATAACAGCAATAATTGGTACTGCTAAAAACATTCCCAATATACCAAAATAAGCACCTCCAAATGTAACTGCAAACAATACTAATAATGGGCTGATTTTCAATGATTTACCAACAATTTTCGGATTAATAATATTGGCATCGATTTGTTGTAATATAATAACAACAATAAGCATCCAAATAGTTTGTGATAATCCACCAGTTATCAAGGTAATCAATGCTGCAATGACTGTTGCAATAATTGCTCCCACATATGGTATCATGTTAAATAATCCGATAAAAAATCCAAGTAATGGTGCATATCTAACTCCCATAATCGTCATGGCAATTGATACCAATATTCCTACAACAATCGCATCTAAAAATTGGCTTGCTATAAATTTAAAGAATATTTCATTTGAATTATTAAAATATTTATCAATATTTTTGTAAGTTCTTTCCTTAAATATAGCTCCTGCTAATCTCTTAAAAAACGTTAGTATTTTTCTTCTATCAACTAATATATAAATAGATACAATAATGGCTATAAAAATATCAACGATACTAAAAATAGCACCTATTGCATTTACAAGATATCCTAAGATAGCGCCTACATCTAAATATTGCTTAATATCTATATGTTGCAAGTTATGAATTTCATCTTGAACAATCTGACTTTTGAATATCGAATCTTGTGGTAGGTTATTATACGTATTTATCACATTTTCAATATAATGTGGTACACTACTAATAAAATCTGAAATACTCTCAAAAACTATGGGCAAAATCACTGCACACAACACACTAATTGCTATTATAATAATGATATATACAGTAATCACGCCTAATCCTCTTGCTTTTTTAGATATCCACTTTATCTTTACTTTTCTATATAACTCTTCAAACTTTCTTGAAGGCATATATAAAATATAAGCAATGAAAATACCAATCAAAAATGGACTAATCACACCAAAAAATGTATTTAAACTTCCCATTACACTATCATAATTATCTAGAATTTTATAAATGCAAACTAATGCTACTCCTAAGGCAAACCAATATAGCCATTTTTTCCAATTATGCTTTATTTCATTCATAAAAAATCCATTCCTTTCTCACTTCGTTCTAAAGGCACACATAGGAATGAAAGTAATTTCTTTCAAACTAAATCTCCTTTATTTTTAATTTTATAAATTCCATTCCATTACATCTTTTATTCTTTAGAAATAAAAGTAATATAAAAAATAAAATATAAGAAATTTATTTTCACTTTGAGCCTAAGTAACTTAAAGTTCCATATTGTTTCCTATACCATAAAAAAATCATTCTATTATTAAACCTACTGGACAATGGTCGCTTCCCATGATTTCAGGATAAATCATTGCACCCTTTATCTTATCTTTTATATCTTTTGATACAATAAAATAATCAATTCTCCACCCTATATTTTTTTCTCTTGCTTTTCCCATATATGACCACCAACTATAACTGTCTGTTTTATCTGGATATAGAAATCTAAAAGAATCTACAAATCCAGCATGTAATAGTTCTGTCATTTTTTCTCTTTCTTCATCGGTAAAACCTGCATTCCCTCTATTAGATTTTGGATTTTTTAAATCAATTTCTTCATGTGCCACATTTAAGTCTCCACACATAATAACAGGCTTTGTTTCATTCAATTTTAATAAATATTTTCTAATTTCATCTTCCCATAATTGTCTATAACCTAATCTCTCTAATTCTCTTTTGGCATTTGGTGTATAAATATTTACCATATAAAATTGTTCAAATTCTAAGGTAATCACTCTTCCTTCTTTGTCATGTTCTTCTATGCCAATACCATATGTCACATCGATTGGTTCTTTTTTCGTAAAAATAGCTGTTCCTGAATACCCTTTTCTTTCTGCACTATTCCAATACGCTTTATATCCTTCAAAATTTAACTCGATTTGCTCTGGTTGGCATTTGGTTTCTTGTATACAAAAAATATCAGCATCTATTTTATGAAAAAATTCACTAAATCCTTTATTAACACAAGCACGAATGCCATTTACATTCCATGATATTAATTTCATTTCTAATTCCTTCCTTTTTTAACTGATTTCTTACTATTTTACTATATTTTATCTATAATATCAAGCTTATTCTAAGAATCTATGGATCTAGCCATAATAATTCCATCTAGCCCTTTACAACTATATGAAATATAAAAAACACGCATATTTTAAACTCATTTTAAAATATGCGTGTTTTCAACATAAGTTAGTTTACAACACTTACATTTAGGTATCTCACACCCCATTGCAATGCTTCTGCATGACTATTAACAAATATATCAATTTTATTTCCATTAATAGCTCCACCTCTGTCTTCAACTGTATATACGTGTCCACCAATATTTAATTTTGTTCCAAATGCAAATTTACTAGATGCTGCAACAGTTCTACCAGCTGTTGCTTTTGTTCCAGATGCAGTTCTTCCATTTGTTTTTCCACAACATTTGCTACAAGGACAATATGCCGTTATTTTATATACAGTTCCTCCTGTAGTAGAAGTTCCTGTTGTTCTTGGTAATGTCAAACTTCTAGAGGTTACCTTTTTTTGTACTTGAACAATTTTATTGACAGGTTCTTGTACAACAACTTCTGATATAACTGTCTTTTCAATTTCTATATCATTCTGATATTTTACTTTATATGTGACTTCTTTTAATCCATCTTTACCTTCTTGTATAACTTTATTGGTCGTATCTGCTGTTGCTCCTGTTGTATTTTTCGTGATTGTTTCATAAGGTATAGCAACTTGTTCTACAACTATTTTCTCTGTGATAGGTGCATAACTTTCCATCAATTGATTTAATGAAGTTTCAATACCTTCATCTGAAATTTTAGCAATCTGAATTTCATTATAAGATTTGTCTGTGATCTTGATGATATCCCCTGATGAAATCTCACTATCTACATTAGGTATTGTTTTTTGATTTTCATTTAAAATAATATTATTTTCATTTAAAATATCTGACACTTTATTTTTAGATGTTACAGTTGTCATTTCATATCCATTTTGTAATACAATCGTTATATCTTTTAAGTCTGTGTTCACTGCCATGACGCTAATTCCTGATATCAATATAAAAATGATACTTACACAGATAATCTTCATGATAGAAATTGAAGCCTTTTCTTCTCTTTTCATAAGATTTTATTACCTCCTTTTGGCAACACAATATTATTATACTATTTTTTACATTAAAAGTCAAATTTTGGTATGCATTTTTCTTGAATCCCCATTATCCCTAGAGTTTTTTAAAATCATTTTTACCTATTTACATAATTTTCGCCTTAAAAACTCTTATATTTGTCCATTTTTTATCCATACTATACTATATGAAAATTTTTTAAAAATATTCCTTTTTATTCAAAATTTTTGTAACAATTCAGACCTCATCATAAGAAAGGTGAAATAGCTTATATTTTTAAGAATTCGAATGCGACCGGAGTAATTTTAGAAATTCTTAAGCAAAAACTACAAAGGGTTCTGTTTCCGGGTATTGTTGTAGTTTTTGCTTTAGAATTTATTAAATGGGAATCGAAGGGTAACCGAGAATCTTAAAAATATAAGCTATTTCACCTTCCTTATGATGAGCTCTAAATTGTTACAATTTTTTCACATTTTATTCATATTTATATTGTATAAAATACATTAATATGTTATGATAGTTTTGTATATAATAAGTATAAGGAGGATTTTTATAAATGGGTTGGATTATATTAGCCATTGTTGTTATTGTTGTTATAGCTGTCATCGCTATGTATAATAGTTTAGTGCAAGCAAGAATTAAAGTTGATAATGCATGGAGTCAAATAGATGTTCAATTACAAAGAAGATTTGATTTAATCCCTAACTTTGTTGAAACTGTTAAAGGATATATGACACATGAATCCGAAACTTTTGAAAAAATTGCAGAACTTAGAACATCATGGGCAAATACACAAAGTGTTGCTGAAAAAGCAACATTAGATAATCAATTGTCTGATGCTCTAAAAACTATTATGGCAGTTTCTGAAAGTTATCCAGAATTAAAAGCAAATCAAAATTTCTCAGAATTATCAGAAGAACTTAGAAATACAGAAAATAAAATTTCTTTTTCTAGACAATTTTATAATGATACTGTAACAATGTATAATACAAAATTAGAAATTTTTCCATCTAACATAATTGCTGGCATGTTCAATTTTAAAGCTCGTGATTTATTCGAAACTGAAAATGAAGAGGCAAGAAAAAATGTAAAAGTAGATTTTGGAAAATAACATAAACAATATAAAAAGGGATTGGGGATGACCTTTTCCCTTTTTATTGTATAAAATCTCACTTTATATGCTATTCTTTTGCAATAGGTATTTTTACTTTAAATTATGTAATGTGAAAATTTATATAATTTTGTAAATAATAAATTTTTTAGATATTTTTTAACGAAAGGTAGATAACATGTTTGAAACTAGTAAAAAAAATAAATTCGAATCTGGAATCATTATAGGCATCTTTATTCTAGTCATTACATTAATTGTTTATTATATTTGTCATGCTTTACGATTAGGAACTATGTCTATTGTAATTGCTTTGATCTTTTCCATTGGTACTGCTTGGGCATCTTATTATTATAGTGATAAAATTGTATTATCCTTGAACAAAGCAAGACCAGCAACGAAAGAAGAAGATCAAAAATTAGTCAATATTTTAGATGCCTTAATGGTAACTAGCCGGACTTCCTAATAAACCTAGACTTTATGTGGTAGATGATGCTCAACCAAATGCTTTTGCAACTGGTAGAAATCCACAAAATGCGGTTATTTGTGTGACTACAGGTCTTTTAGAAAAATTAGACTATTATGAACTAGAAGGTGTTATTGCACACGAAATGAGCCATATAAAAAATTATGACATCCGTTTAAGTTGTGTTGTTTCTGTTATGGTAGGATTTATTGTTATGCTATCAGATTTATTTACACGAGCTTTGTTTTGGGGTGGTGTAAAAGATAATGATAGTGATAGCAAAGCAAATGGTATTCTTATGTTAGTTGGTTTAATCTTTCTAATTTTATCACCAATCTTTGGTTCTTTGATGCAACTTGCTTTGTCAAGAAAAAGAGAATTTTTAGCAGATAGTACAGCCGTTGAATTCACACGTAACCCAGATGGCTTAATTTCTGCTTTGGAAAAATTAGAAAATGACCCTAATCAATTAGAAACTGCTAATAATGCCACTGCCAATATGTATATTATTAATCCATTTAAGAAAAATGCTAAAAATGGTAAAAAAAGAACGACAAATATATGGTCTACACACCCTAGTACTGCTGATAGAATTGAATCTTTAAGGAATCTGAAATATTAGACATATAAATTTTTACATGTCTAATGAAATGGATATTTTCAATCAATGTACAAAAATTAGATTCTTTATGATATAGTTAAAACCTAAATAACGAAACAAATATGTTTAATTATTTAGGTTTTTTAAATTGTTGATTATATCGTTTTACATATTCTCTACAACAGCTCTTTTTAACATTAGCATATCAGTTATATCAACTATTCCATTTTCATTCATGTCTGCTGCTTCTAAACTATCTCCTGTTAAGATCCAGTTTGTTTTGTTTCCTGCTACTAGATGTCTTTTTAGCATTAGAAAGTCTGTTATGTCTATTCTTCCATCTTGATTAATATCTCCTATCATGATTTCTGGTAAGGTTTTAATATCGACTTGTGTTTCATTTCCTGCTAAATCTTTTATGGTTATCGTTTCTGTTGTATTTTCAGTATATTCTTTTGTTAATGTTTTCTTATCACTTGATAATGTCCATCCTTGTATTGCTTGTACTTCTTCATTTGATATAATTGTTACTGTTACATTTTCTTTTGTTGGATTTTTTGTACTATATTCTACATTGACATTTGGAGCTGTGTTATCAAAATGAAATGCTTCACTTCTTGTTATCGTCTCATTTCCTACATTATCTTCAGCATATATCCATAAATACCATGCTCCATCTCCTGTATTTTTTATAATGGCTTGTCCATTTTCAAAACTTTCTATAAAACTTTCTTTTGTTGGTTGTTGTTCACTTTGTGTCCATTGATATTTTAAACTATTTTCGTTTACTCCTACTTCTTCCATGTCATCTTGTACTTCTACTGTTACAGAATATTGTTTTTGTATATTTTCTCCTGCATTTGGTGTAAATATAATGGTTGGTGCTATGTCATCTATAATATAGCCTTGCTCATTTTCTTCTGCATATCTATGTGCTTCTGTGTTTGATTTTGTATATATAATGGTATTCTCTGGAATGGCATCTTCTTCTATACTGATTACACTTTCTGAGATAGTAATACTTTCTAAACTACTACATCCATAAAACGCATCTTCTCCTATACTTGTTACACTATCTGGAATATTGATGCTTGTCAAACTACTACATCCTGAAAATGCATAACCTCCTATACTTGTTACTCCTTCTGGTATATTGATACTTATTAAACTGCTACATCCTTCAAATGCCCAATTTCCTAGACTTGTTACACTTTCTGGAATAACTATACTTTCTAAACTACTAAATCCACCAAATGCATACCATCCTATTCTTGTTACACCTTCCTCTATTATTACTTTTTCTATCGCATTTGTATATTGTGTATTATGCCAACTTTCTACGGAATCATTATCCCAATCCTTCATCTCTCCTGCTCCAGATATTGTTAATGTTTTGTCACTTAATGTCCATTTGGCTATCACACTTCCATCTCCATTAGCAGACACATCCCATGTTTCTTCCTCTTTGATTTCATAGTTTCTTGAAATTTCTTCTGTTTGTGCTATATCTGTACTTTCTGATAATTCTGTTACAACTTTTTCACTGGTTCCTACTTCCTGTGGATTTATTTGTTCACTTGACTGATTATTTTGTGTAACTTCTCCTGTTTTGAATTTCTCTTCTAAATTTTCTGCTACTACCGGAATTGTCGTGTTTGTTGCAAATACTTTTGAAGTCACCCCAGGTACCATTGGCATTACCATTTGAAATGTCATGGTTAATATCGCTATGACAGATATTGTTTTTCTTATTCTCTTTTTCATGTGTACTTTCCTCCCTTTTTTGTTGTTTCTTGAAATATTGTCGTTAAATTTTTGATTGCTATTACTTTGTAATGCATAACTTTCATTATGCATTATCTAAAATTGTTCCTTTTATACACAATTTTTCCTACTTATACTATATATAGTTTTTTATACCTTGTAAATATCGCTTTTCTTTGCAACTGTAAGTATATCTTCTTTTCCTTTATGGCTTTTCTTTTTACCCATTTCGTTATGCTTATATTAAATTATGATGACATTTTCATTACAAATTTGATTATTCCATTTTTTGTTTCCGTTTTTGTGGGACAAATCTCGCTTCGCGAGAACTTTTCTCTACTTTTCTAATTTAACTACATGTATTTAAGTTCTCGAAGAAGCGTAAAGATTTGTCGACGCGAAAAATTGCGTAGCAATTTTTCTGTGCAATGTTATTTTTTTGTGGTATAGGAGAAGCGATTTTTCCTATACCACAAAAAAATGGACGTACATCGTACGTCCGTAGTGTTTCTACCATTTTAAAATTTCATAAAGCCAATCTTTCTTCTAATATATCTCCTGTTTTCAATGTCGCACTGACAAACGAACTCAATGCGACATTTTTATCCCAAAAATTTCTTTTGCATTCTCATATGTCCTCTTAGCAACCTCTTCCAAAGTCATCCCTTTTACCTCTGCTATTTTTTGAGCAATATATTTCACATTTCTCGGATCATTTCTAGTTCCTCTAACCGGCTCTGGTGCTAAATAAGGACTATCTGTTTCAATAAGCATTTTATCGTTTGGTACCATCTCAATCATTTCATTTGCATTTTTAGAATTTTTAAATGTCACAGGTCCTGCAAATGAAATATAAAAACCAAGCTTTAACGCTTCTTTCACTAATTCTCTATTGAATGGACAACAATGAAAAACGCCTTTTTGATTTACTGTATGTTTCTTTACAATCTCAAGTGTATCCATAACAGCTTCTCTTGTATGAATCACAATGGGTAAATCAAATGCATTTGCCATCTCAATTTGTTTGATAAAAGCTTGTCTTTGTAATTCTCTTCTTTGTAAATCTTTTTCCCAATAATAGTCTAAACCAATCTCACCAATCGCCACAATTTTTTTATCTTTTATATGGTCTTCCACTAAATTTTTGATAGTTTCTATATCTTTCCACAATTCATCTTCATCTTGTGGAATATCATTTGGAGAAATTCCACAAGTCGTATATATATCATCATATATTTGAGATAATACCACACCTTTTATAGAGCCATCTATACTATATCCTGCTGTTATAAACTTTGTAATATCCGCTTTTTTAATCTCTGCAATTAGTTTTTCTCTATCTTCGTCAAATCTTTCATCATCTAAATGACAATGACTATCAAAAAATTCCATTGTCTTTATTCCTCCTTTATTGATGATTTTGGGTGATTTTGGGGACGGAGCGATGATTTTGGGGACGGAGCGAAAAATCATCATTTTTGTTATTAATTAAGAAATTCATAATGATACAAATATTAAATGATGATTTTTCGCTCCGTCCCCAAAATCATCGCTCCGTCCCCAAAATCACCCAAAATCATCGCCACGCGACGACAACATTTGCCACTGCATATTCTTTACAATGTGATACACTAACATCTATTTCTTCTATTTCTTCTATATTTAATTCGATTAGATCTGCATGTGGTCTTCCTGTCTCATCATTGACAATTTCTATATTCTTCCACACTATATCATATTTATTATCTAATTTAGTAGATACTGCTTTAAATACTGCTTCTTTTGCTGCAAATCTAGCTGCATAATGCTGATATTTTTGACTTTTTTTACTTTCACAGTATTGAATTTCCTTTTTTGTATATACACGCTCTAGGAATTTATTTCCTAAATTTTCTATACTTTCTTTTATTCGGCTTATTTCTATGATATCTGTTCCACAAGTGATTTTCATAATTTTGCTTCCTCATTTTTCATTTAATTTTTTTCTTTTATACCAAACCAATTCCTTGCTACTAATATTTTGATAACAACACAAAATTTAATATATTAAAGACTAATGAAGCAATTAAAATGATTGAAATAGCAATTGTCACATTTTTATTTTTTTCGATATTGAAATCTTTATACAATACATCATATTCATTTTTTACTTCACGATATAATTGTTCTAATCCTAAAATTTCTTTTACTTTTTTATCAAACAAAGTGCCTATCTCATCTTCTGTTAATTCTTGAATCCATATATTTTTTGTAAAATGAATAAATTTCTTTCTGACCATTTTCAACTTTGTTGGATGTTTAAATTCTAAATTCAATTTCTTTAAATAAATTTTTTTATATAATTCAAATATATATGTATATAAATATTGTTGCTCAAATTCACTTGGTAGAATCGTATAATTATTAATGTCAATAGATGATGAAAACAATGTTACACCATGTTTTGTTATCCCCATTTTCGTATATTTCCATTTTGATAATGCTAAAATATCATCCTCTCGTAAACTAGCAGAATTATCAGCTGGTAAAAATCTAACAAATTTAATAAAGTTATTTTCTATATTCTCAAATGGATTTTCCACATTCCATGCTGACTGATCTATACAAACATAAGAATATGTTAAAAATCTTTCTGTATCCACATCTAATTTTATAGCTTCTACATTGGATCCTGTTACTCTTTTTATAAAATCTGTCAATTTATCTATACTAGCAAAGCTATCTGTTTGTATATTGATTTTATCATAATCATTTAATGTTCGATTATCTTGCTGAATATCTCTAAACTTATAATTAAAATTCAAAACATCCGAAAAAGAAGGATTATCTTCAATATTTGTTTTCATGCATAAAAAACAAATTCCTGGTTGAAAACAAATAATTTCTATTTTTTGAATACTAAAAAATATCCCATTTTCTTGATCTGCCTTACCTTGTATATCTTTTTTTACAATATATTCAAAGATAGTACATGGATATTTTGCTAACACAGCTGCTTGTGTATCCATTGGCATTTCTTTAAATCTTGTATACTTTTCATTTGTAAAACTAAAACTCGAAAAGAGTATTTCTCTCATTTTAGGTGTAAAATACTTATATAATCTTAAATCTTTTTCCTTTTCAAATCTTTTTAATTTACAATTTTCATCTTTTAATAATCTTAATAAATATTTCTGATATTTATTTTGTTTAATCACAAAAGGATGTATAAAATATGTATATTGATAATTTATCTTTAGTTCCATGTTCATCACCTTTTTTATTAAAATTAATTTGCGTTACCGTTCAGACCTAATTAACCTTCTGGGGATGTTATGTTATATTTTGTTAAGAATTCGAATGCGACCGGAGTCATTTTAGAAATACTTAAGCAAAAACTATAAAGGGTCCTGTTTCCAGGTATTGTTATAGTTTTGGCTTTAGAATTTCTTAAATGGGAATCGAAGGGTAGCCGAGAATCTTAACAAAATAACATAACATTTCTGAAAGATTGGTTAAGTCTGAATGGTAACGTTTAAATAGACTACTCTTTATTATAATAATTCATATTTAAATCTTTACCTAAGTGCCACTTTCCAATAAAATCAATCAATAAATAATCATCTAAGGTATAAATTGGTTCTTGTACAACTTCACCTTTATTATTAATTGCTCCCCACTTTCCATCTTTCTTGATAGCAGCAAATCCATAGGCATTTTGTTCTGTTGCATCATCATATACATATTCTACCACAACATTTCCATTTTTGTCTACAAATCCGTATTTATTATCCTTTTTATCTAAATATAATGTATTGTTTGTTAAAATTTCTTTCTTATCTCTTTCTTCAAACCTAAAATTATAATATTTATAAGTATCATCTTGTCTTAATTCAAAATACCCTTTATCTGTATTCATCTCAATTAAGATTCCAGTCAATTGTACATCATAATTACTATTCATGATATGACTATGAAAACTTTCATCTTCAGCTACATAAATATCCCCTGTTTCATTATAGATAATTGAAGAATATTGAAATGGCACTTTTTCTTGGTTCTCTATATCCACAATCCCTTGTTTTCCATCTTTTGTAGCAATAAAAATATTTGGTTTTGCCTCTACTAGAGCATCATACTGTGCATCGATTAAAACTTCTCCTGTTAAATTCATAACACCATATTTTCCATTTAAAATATAAATGACCCCTTCATTTTCTGTTTTTAATATAGCTTCAATTTCTTCAAACCCTTGAGTTAAAACTTCTTCTCCATTACCACGAATTACTTTTTGACTTCCATCTTGGGAAACCACATATAAATTATTTCCATATACTTTTTCAATTTCTTGATATTGATTTGGCAAAATCACTTTTTTAGAAGAATCTACAATACCATATAATCCTGTATCATCTTGCACAATATAACCATCTATACTATTTTTTCCTAAATTGGTAATTGATTTATAATTTGTGTCTAAAATCACTCTTCCTTCCTTATCTACCACACCATATTTTCCATCTTTTTGTATTAATATAACATTTTCTAATCCTGGTATTGTCTCAATGTTATCATATTGTGTATCTAATAATATTTTTCCTTCAAAATCAATTATTCCCCATTTGCCATCTTTTTGAACTTTTAAGACATTTTGTTCATACCATAAATTATCATTTTCATCATGATTGCTGATAGCTTCCACTTTTGAGTAGTCTGTAAAAATTTCTTGATTGTCATGATTTAATGCTTTTGTTGAATATTCACCTGTGTCATAGTTCACATCATATGTACAAAGAAAAATATCTGTTTTATTATCTGGAATAATGACCATTTCTTCATATGAAGGATCTATGACAAAATCTCCATTTTCATCAATAACCCCCCATTTGTTATTTTCAAAAGCAGCAAAATATGTTTTACTTGCAATTTGTCCTTTATTACTTTCTTTTTCAAATATTCCTTTTATAATAAATACAGACATAATGATCACAACAAATGCTAAAATCACTGCGAAAACTTTTTTTAGATTTAACTTTGGTTCCTCATATCTTCTTCCTCTACTCAAGATCCTTGCCTCCTTTTAAGTACCTCTACTATATCATAACATCTTTTTTCATAAACTTACAGACAATCACACTCATATCATCTTTTGTTTTTCCAAAATTATTATCAATTGCTTCATTTAAGACAATATCTGCAATTTTTTTTGTATTTTTTGTTTCAATATCTTCTAGTAAATATTTTATCCATAATTCTTTATTTTTATATTCTATATTAGAATCCAATATACCATCTGTACACATAAGCATAATCTGTTCATTCTGTATATCTGTATCAAATACTTGTATATTATCTTGGTTAATCATTCCTGCTGGAAGTGAATTCGATTTTATGATTTGTACTTTTTTATTTTTCTTAATATATGTTGGACAAGCTCCACTCTTTATTAATTCCATCGTTCCTTTATATAAATCAATAATCGCTACATCTAGTGTAGCAAAAATTTCTTCATTTTTACTAATCAAAGTAGATGTAATTAATTCAATAGAACTATCTTTATCAAATCCAGATTTCAATAAATTTTGTAACATCGCTAAAGCTTGCATACTGCTTTCATTTGCTTTTCTTCCTGTTCCCATTCCATCACTTAGTGCAATAACATATTTTCCATCTTTTAATCTTGTATTGATAAAATTATCTCCAGAAACTTCGCTTTGACTTTTGCTAGAATCTGCTGTTGCAAATCCAATCACATATTGGTCATCAGAAATATATACCAATTCTGAGTTTGTAGAATTTTCCTCATTTAATACTATTTTTTCTTTCATAATTTTGGTAAGAATATTTTCGATGATTGAATTATGTTCTACTTCCTCAACATTTAGATAAATCATATATCGATCTTTTTTATCTATGTGAATATCTTTGACTTGTATATCTTTTTGCTTCAATAATTCCACAATTTCTACTTCTTGTTTTGCATAATCTTTTTGCTTCTCCGTATCTTTTTGGATATCTTCTGCAATCCCAGATATTACTTTTGAAACACCTCTTAATTGTGCTTCCATATTTTTTTTGTTTTCTTCTAGTTTTCTTTTCCAAACAAAATTATTTTTGCTAACTTTATAAGAAATATTTACAATTCTTAAAATCTGCAAAATGTTTTCTTCTAAATATTTACTCACTTCTTTATCATCAAAACCAACAATATAACTATTACATTCTGCAAAGATTTTTAGTAAATCTTCTCTTTCCATTTCTTGTTTTTCTAATAACAAATCAAATATTTTATCTACAATTTTCCCATCCACATTGGCAATATCTTCATATAGTAAATTGTCTTGATATGGTTCTAAATTATTTAATAATTCATTTAAAAATATTTGCTTGTTTTCTTCTTTTTCTTCTATTGTATATTGAGGTTTTGTATCTTTTGCATAAGCATTTGCCATTTTTTTGATGGTTTCAGATACATTGTTTAATTTTTCAACCGTTTCTTTTTCTTTAGCTAAGCCTCGTTCCCTTGATATTGGTAAAAATTTTGAACCTCCTACAAATTCTTCTATGTCAATACGAATATTTTTTGGAATTGCTAACAAAACAATAGAGGCAAGTAATATTTCTTTAAAATAAATCAATTCCACTGTATATCCATTAGATGCATAAGCAAGTATCACATTTCCAATACAAAAACCAACAATCACACCAATTTTACCAAATCGATTTAAAACTCCAGCAACCATTCCAGAAATAGCATATGCTGCAATGATAATAGGTTCTCCTCCTGTAATAATTCCTAATGTAACACCAATGGTAACTCCTGAAGTTGCTCCCACTAACACACCATTTTTCCAACCTAATACTAATACAATTAAAATACTAAGGACATTTCTGATGGAAAAGCCTAAAATAGTTACATCTGAAAAAGCACTTGCAGCTATCGCTAATAAAAGGCTTGTCCCTATCACTTCCTCTATAGAAAAAGCTTGTTTGTCTCCAAAATTTTCAATCACAGATAGAGAATTTGCAAAAATTTTGTAAAATGCAATGGTAATAATTGTATAGGTAATACTTAATAATATATCATAAAACGTAAATGTAGAAAAAGCACATTTTAAGATTTGTATAAGAAAAACACTAATAGAAATATTGATTCCTAGTTTAATTTTCTCATTTCTTTCTTCTTCATTATATCTTGGTTTTATGATAAATAAACTTATAAAAAATACAAGACTTGTTAAAAAATATTCCAAGCCTCCTCCTGCACCAAATTTTATGATATTCCCTATGAATGATACCACTATGACACCTATCAGTGGAATGGAGGATGAAAAACATGCCCCCAATATACTAATACTAAATAATGAAAAATCCCATCCTACACCTACTAATGATAACATAAAAGATAAAATATACATTATTATATTATTTTTTTTGAACACGTCAGACCATTTACTAACTGATTCTTTCTTTCTTTCTTGTACGATATATTCATTTATATTTTGAAACATATTCACCATACCACCTTTATCTAATCTATATGCCATATTTTACTCCTTGTCTTTCGTGGTTTTTGTCTTTTTTAGTAAGTGATAACAAATAATTTTTTTACAGAATATACTGTTTTTTTATGTTATATATTTTTTTATTTGCTTTTTTTGTTTTTTATGTTTTTTATTTTATTACAGAATGTCAAAAAAAGCAATATATAGAAAAAAGAAATCTATATAAAAGCTATATAGATTTCTTTTATAAAAAGTATTTTCTCCATCATTTGTGTATAGTAAGATGATTGTTAATGTTTCCTATATGAAACGATTCATTCTTATAATACTTTCTTTTTGATAATTACAACACCTACGCCGATAATGATTAAAGCTGTAATTCCTATAATGCCAAGCATCCAATATGTTCTATTTTCACCATAAGGTGGCGTAATAGTTACTGGTACATAATCATCATCTAATTCATCTCCACCATAAGTATCTGTTCCTGGTTCATATGATTCATTTGTTGTTGGATCATAGTTTCCTGGAATAGAATCATATGTCTTCCTTCCTTTTAGTTTAACAATTTCTATATCATTTTCATATGTTAAGTCATCTGTTGCAACAGACAATAATTTTGATACTACCAAACTATTATCTACTACTCTTTGACCAGGTTCCATATTTTCGAATATTGGATTTACTAAATGCACTACATTTTGATAATCTTTTACGGTTTCATATATTGGGTCTGCAAGAATTTTATCTCTTATCTCTTCTGGATTCTCACCCAAATCTATTCTTTCCCAATTATTTCCGTCTGTTTGTTGTAACATCAATTCTTCTGGTAAATAATCATACATATCCACAACAGTTGCAATTTTATAATTTGCATGATTAGCTGGCACATGTCCATAAATATAGTAATTTTCATCATCATAATCAATTTCACAATTTCTGTTATCTACTGATATTTCATAAGATAATCTTAATGTAGAACCTTGTATAATTTCATTATCAAATTCAATATAGACCTCATCATTATCTAATACTCTTACACCTTGTAAATGATCTGTTCTTGGATCACCGCTAATCAAGGTACTTCCATTTGCTAATGTAATGGTTATATTTGATACTTGTTTTTCAAGTTCTAGTGATTGTTTTGGTCTTTCAATAATACCAAAATCAACATTATCAAATATAAATTTAAGCCCATTACCATTTTCTCTTTCTGTATACATCGTATAGCCTGGTTGATTAATGTCATAGTCTAGTGAAACTAAAAACTGTGCTGTATCTGCTTGAATTTCTGTTAATTGATTTTCTGCTACAACTGTTTCATAAGTAATATTGTCTTGTGGTGTAATTCTAGCTTGGATAAACTCATCATTATCTTTTGCATCTGAATATCTTGTAGCCTCTGATCCTGTTTCTTCTCTATACCAATAAATATTCTCATCTTCTACATTGCCACCACGATAAATGGTAGATTTATATTTGTCTACTTCGACATTTTTTATTTGTTCTCCACTTGGACTTACAATGATACTGTTATTACCATATGTATATCTGATAACATATCTACTTGGTATCACACCACTAAATTCATATTCTCCTTTATCATTTGTATTCATGGTAGCAGGAACTTTTTCTTCAGGATCCCAGACGTTACCTTTTATTTGGTATAAATCTGCCAGTGCATAAGTTCCATCACTTTGAACTGTTAATAGTTCTACTGTAACATCTTTTACTACATTTTCATTATTGTAAATACCATCACCTTTTCTTTCTTTATCATATCCTTCATTATTTAGTAAATCTTCTATCGCACTATCTTCCCAAACTGTACCTTTGATAATTCTGCCTTCTTTTAGGTTGATAATTAATGATGGTGCTTTATCTGTATCATCTTCTAGTGTATCAACAATACTGATTTTTCTATTTCCATTTTCCTCTATCACAGATGGTTCTGTTGTATCAACAGCTGAGTCTTGATCAATTCCAGCATACACATTTTGCCCTGCTTCATCACTATAAGAACTATATGAGGTAACCTCTGTAACAGATTCTAATGTTAATGTTTCATTTAAAAGAGAATTAATCGCATCATTATTTAATTGATAAGTAATCGTATATTCTCTTGATTGTCCAGCTGGTATGATTGGATAATTTCCTGCTTCTGGTGTAATCATAATTTTATTTAACTCTGTTGCACTAGAATTGTAACTACCATCTGGAAGGTATCTAACATCTCTACCTGCATAATCTTTTACACTAACGACACTATATCTTGAATCATAATAATTTGCAAAACTATTTAATTTTGTATGAACAGTTGATGATTCATTTACCACTCTAATTCTATAAGTTATATAAACTTGTAATGATCCTTCTTTTCCAGGTTGTTGATTATATTTAACATCTGATGAATATACATCTCTTGAATATGAATTTTCTATATATTTATTAGCAAATTTGACACTTGCATTAATTTGTTCTCCACCAGCATAGTTAGCAGGATCTTCAAATCTTTGATTATAATAATATGTATGTGTATAATTTTCATCTTCTGAAACTTGTAGACTCATATCTACTTTTTCCATATCCTCTATTAGTAATAAGTCTGGCATAATTCTTTCTTCTACACCTAAGTTTAACCCTGCAATTTCTTCCACAGATTGTTTTCTAATATCTTCTGCAGTCAATTGTGTACAAAGTGCATTATATGGTTGTTGTTGTGTAACAGCTTTAATTGCATATTGTGGATCTACTTGTGCAATTGGATATGTTTGTCCTTCATATCCGTATCGAACATCATCACCGTAAATAACATTACTTTCATGAATGGTTGCATCATAATGATATCTGATATCATAAGATTCATTTCCACCTGCAGATGTATTATATTTTGTATCTGCTGTATTTTCTTGATTTCCAGTTGTAATGATTGCATAATTATTATTAAATTCATTTCTTGAAGCTTCATCTGTTGCTGTATTTCTATTTTCATTTGTATATGTATTTGTGTTGCTTCCATTATATCTAATAAAATCTACATTTGTTGGAATAGATTGATAACACATACCATTATATTCAAATTCAATATAAGATGCTACTAAATCATCTATTTCTATTTTGGTTGCATTTGCATTTTCATCATAATTACCAAATACATATTCACCATTTGCATCTGTCACAGTTTGTGCTAATACATTTCCAAACTCATCTATCAATTTTACTGGAATATATTGTAATCTTTTATCTTCTGTTCCTTCATTCCATATGTAATCTTTGGTACTATTTTTACCATCTGTCTTTTCTTCCCAAGCATATCCTCTTATCTTAATATATTTTCTTCTATTGTTTACTGTGATTTGATCACTGCCTCCTGTTGCTTGCTCTGCTGAAGAATCGCTTGTATCTGTAGATGTTTGTCTTACAACTGTTACAGCAGCTGCTGTTGATGAATTCACTGTTGATTGTGCTCCATCACTATTTGTAATTACCCATGAAATAAAGTTTGGATCCAAATCATAACCAAAATTGTTACCTACAGAAGTTTCTTGTATTACATATTTACCTGTTAATATATTATAGATTTTTATGAATCCTTGCTCATCTGTTTCAAAAATAGTAGCTTCATTTGCATTTTTGGTTGTTGTCATACTATCAAAATGTATGGTTCCTTTAGCTGTACCAATCGGTACTAGATTTCCATTTTCGTCTTCTTGTAGTCCTACAACATATTCCATGTTTTCTATTTTTCTTCTTAATAAATTCAAATCATCTGTATTAACGATTCTATCTCCATTGACATTTGCCATTGTCATTTGATCTGCATTTAAGTTAACTCGTCCTGCTAGATAGCTATTTAATAAATCTATGTCTTGTTGGTCTAAGATTCCATCAAGGTTGATATCTCCTCTTCCTTCCATAAATCCTGGTATTGGATTGTTTGTGTTTTCTACACTTAATCTAAATTGTACCCCTTGTAACCTAATAGATTGATTGTCTGCGTCTTGCTTTTGAATGGTTAGGTTTCCTGTTTGTTTTTGGTTTGGTAATAGAATTTCTTGTCCGTTAGATGGAATCATTTCTTTTCCACTTCCATCAACAACATATCCATAATGAGGGTTGACAGTTTCATATGCTATATATGTACCTGCTGAAACATTATTTAATTCTATTCTTCCGTTTTCATCTGTTACAAAATCTGTTGCTTCTTCTATTGTATCGACATATTGCATACTTGTTCCATTTTCTTTTAGATATTTTCCAACTTCTTTGTTATAAAATTTAAATCCTACATTTGGTAATGTAATTTGATTGTTATTTTCATCTACTTTTAAAACAGAAAAATCGATAGATATAGTAATATCTTCAGTTGGAGGTACTGATGCAACTGTATCTGGTGTTTGTGTTTCATCATGGGCAACCATCATCGTACGTTGTGCTTCATTACGAATATGTTGAAAAAACCATATTTCTGCCGTTATAACTCTTCCTCCTGGAGTTGTTACTGTTCCTGTAACTTCATCTAATTTTGTAATTCCCGTATCAGCTTTAAATGCTATATAAAAATTTTGACTTGATTCTATTCCAGAAATATTTGTTTCCGTTTGCCCATCTGCTTTAAAATATTTTAATGAAGAAATTTCTTCATTGTTCGCTATAGCTTTAACAGATGTTAAATTTCCAGTAAATGTCCAATTAAATGGTCCTACTTTTATATATGGACTATTGTCTTCTCCTATATAATGTACAACTTTAATATTATTTTTATTTGTATTGTTTGTAGCAGAAGCTTGTGTTGAAATAGTATTCAAAGAATTTGCATAATTGACCGCTTCATTATATACACTATTATGTGCAAAATTATTACTACTATCTACCCATCCTGCCATTCCATAATATTGACCCACATCTGTAAACCATGTATTTATAAAGCTATATATTGCATTTTGAGCTTCTGAAAAATTATTTGCATTATCCAGATCTGAATTCGCACCACCTAACCATGGGCCATGCCCTCCATCAGTAGCAATAATATATGCTAAAATAGCATTATCATCATGTGTCACTGATGTACCTGCACTGCCAGTGGTATAATCTGTTATGGTCTTTCCATTAATTCTCATATATTTAACATTTTCAAATGTCATCAAACCATGGAAATGATATGTACGAGCTAAACAATACAAATCATTTCTCAATTGTAACATTCCATATTGGATATTCACTCTACCATTATTATCCTGTAATAGTGCTGATGAATTTTTTAAATTATCCAAATATTGCATTTCTTCTGCCCAAATTTCTTGTCCCTCTTCTTGTGTTAAGGCTTCTGACATATTGGGAATAAATAATATTAATACCATAATAACCATTAAGACAATATTAAAAATGATATATTTTATTGTTTCTTTCATGTTCATACCTCCTTTCCTATTTTATTTCTTTTTTGTAATATTTTTTTATGACAACATATATTCCAATTCCAATAAATATCATTAAGCAGATAATAATTCCCCCAATCATAAGAGGTCCTCCTGTTTTTATACTTAAAATGACATCTGCTTTTCCTAAATCATCTTCACCTTGAGTATTGTTAGATTCTATAGAATCGACATCTTTTAATCCATAAGCATTATAACTTTCATGAATTTCTGCCGTATTACTAATTAATCCCATATTTGATGTCTCTGTCATTTTTTTTGTTAAAATTAGCATAACTTCTCTCGTATCACCTGGTGCTATTTCACCATTCATTAAACTTGTATTGTATAATTTTCCATCTTGTTCATACCAACTACTATTCAATTCTGAGCTAAATTGATATTCTGATGATACATAATCTACAATACTACCTACGTATCCTGGTACTTCACCTTCATTTGTTATTCTAATTTTGTATTCTACGATAACATTTGTACTATTAATTAATTTTGCATCTAATTCTGCCTTTGCAAGTGTGCTATCATTATATCCTTTTGTTATAGTTTCTTTATTATTTTGTATAATAATTCTACTTACAAATTTATCTAATCGTAAATCAAATATTTTTGCTTCTCTTAAACCAATATTGATATTTGCTACATTTCTATCTTGAATTTGTATAGTTTCTGTAGCTCCAACTGTTTTATTTTGTCCATCAATATTTAGCATTCTATTAATAACCTTAGAATTATTTTGTGAGTTAACACCTTCTTTTTCAAAATCTGTTAACATATATTTACTTGTATCATATTCAAATATAACGATATATTCTCCTTGTGGTATATTAATTAATGTGTAAAAACCATTATTATTTGTTGTTGCTGTAATTTCTTTTCCATCAGAATCCGTGAGCATTTGATTTGTTTTTACATCTAATATTCTTACAGTAATTCCTGAAAGTAGTCCTTCATTTTCATCCTTTTGTCCATTACCATTTTCATCTAACCATGCAGTTCCAGATATTACTTTTAATACTTGTTCAGGGTTATCTGGATTGTCTGGATTGTCTGGGTTATCTGGGTTATCTGGATTATCTGGATCATCTGGATTGTCTGGATTGTCTGGATTATCTGGGTAATTAGGATTATTTGCATCTACTTCTAGCAAGTGTGTTACACTTGCACTATCAACTTTTACAGAATTACTATATATACTTGCTACATTTTCAAGTTCTATAATTTCTTCATTTCCCACATAATCATTTATATCTATTGTAATTTCATAATTTAAAACTTGTCCAACCAATAAAGTCGTTTCTTTCGTAGATATAAACATTTGATTGTTTTCACCAAATAGAATAGAATAATCTACATCTTTTGTTAATTCTTTTCCATCCAATTTTACTGAATGAACAGTTACATATGATGGTATAAAATCTCTTAATGATACTTTACTTATATCTTGTTCATCTAAATTAGACATTTGTATATTGTATACAACACTATCTCCTTGTTTCACAAATTCTCCGCTATTTTCTGAAGTATTTACTATTTTTAATGCACACATGTTAACTTTTGAAATTTTTAAATTAGAATAATATGTTTCATGATTAATTTCTGCTGAAACATATAATTGTATGTCTTTACTATTGGTATCATCAAAAACAGGTGTGACTATATCTAAAGATATTGAAATCTGTTGGTTTGGTTCTAATTTTGATATCATCACTGCATTATCTTCTACTTGTTTTTCTATTTTTTCTATTAAAGTTCCTTCTAAATCTACAATTTCTATTTCAGCAGATGTTATTTGAGCTTCTCCAATATTGATTGCCACATTTATATTTTCTAAAGTATCTTCTGTATTATTTTTTACAAAAGAATGATATAAATAACCATTTCCTGCTTGTAATTCGTATCCTGCATGTGTAGATGTAAATTCTATAGTTAAATCTCCTTTTGTAACATTTAATGTTACTGTATTAGACTGTTTTTGCATTTCTCCATAAGTTAAATCAATGATATTGGTTATAACTTGATTTACATTTTCCACTCTAACCATATACTTTTTTATTAATGAGTCACCTGGGCTTAATGTTTCAATATGCAAAGGTATTGTTTTTATATCTGGATGCTCAATTAATCCTGTTTCACTATTTTCTGTTTCACCGTCAATGATACTATCTTCTCCAGATGTTTCACTTCCTTCTTCTATAACTACATCTTCCACATAAACCGTTCCTTCTGGTACTTGTCCTACTAAAGATATATTTGTAGCTTCTTCTGTTCCTGTATTAGTCACCTGTATTTGATATGTTAAATAACTTCCACCTTTTATAGAATCTGTTACTTCTTCTGGTCCATTAAATGCCTTTAGTGTTGTTTCAACAACTGGACCTGCTCCTGTTTCTAACACAACTTCATCTTGATTAATCGTTTGTTCCATAGAATTGATATCTAAATAATTTACTTCATATCCTTGTTTAGCAGTATAATTATACTCAAGATTTTCTGGTATTTCCATCATATACTGATAATTGATTTCTTCTTTTATATCTAATGTATCAATCTGAATTAAATACTTTTTTACATCTGATGGATTTGTAAATTGTTCTGTCCAACCATTATTTGTATCTCCTATATCATCTGTTGCTTGTTGATTATCCGTATAATATACTTTTGCTTTTGATAAATCCACCCCAGAAATTTCTCCAACTTGTGCATCTATATTATTTCCTTCATTAGCTTCTTTTGTAGGATAAGTTCCCATAATTTTTACATCTGTGATTGGTGTTTCATGATTATTAATAATTTCTCCCTCAAATGTTGCACTTTTAGCCTCTGAACCCAATTCTATTTTTCCACTTTTTGTACCTTGATTATTAACAGCATTAATACCATATTCTGGTATATCTGTTACAGTAATTAATCCTGTATAAGATTTTACTGGTATATCTACTGTTTTTTCACCAGTTTGTGCACCCATTTCATATGTAGTTGCTTTTTCATTTGAATACTGTAACAGAATTTTTTCTGTACTATTTGGTGCTTTTTTATCTAATGTCAAGTTTGCATTAATGATAATGGTTGGTCCTTCTACTGCCTCTTCTTCATATTCTTTTTGTTCACCCTCTAATGTCATTCTAATAATTCTTTTTTCTTGACTAAATTCTGGGTTAACAATTTGGAATTCATCTTCTGCATATAGTAAATTAACTGAATTTACAGAAATTCCTTGTACAACATTAGGTAATTGAATACTGATTGTTGGATTTTTATATAAATCATACTTCTCATGATTACTTTGTAATACAACTCGTATTTCTACTCCTGTATTTTCTGTCATCGTAGATAATTCTGTTTTATTGACTTCTAATTTTGCTACTGTCTCTGTATTGATTAATTGAATCGTTGCCATTTTGCTTTGAATCATATTTTCTTGTTCACCAATAAAATATTTTCCACCAACGATATAATTCATATTTTCTACGGATTGTACATTTTCTTTTGTATTTCCTGTAATAACTTTTGTATTTTCTATTTTAAAACTACCAGCATTTTGTGGATTTTCTATTTGTAAGCCAACTCTTGCTATATTTTCTGGATAAGTAATAACTATGTAATTACTTGTTTTTTCGGTTTCCGTTGATTCCATTGCCTCTGCTTCTTCTGCTGATAAAATATTTCCATTTTCATCTGTTTTTGTATTTTGCTGAATCGTTGCAATCGTTTCTAAAGTATCTGCATTATATATTAAAATCGTTCCTGTTTCTCCTAATATAGTATTTATTTCTTCTTTATTAAGTACTGTCTTTCTTGCATATACATTTTGTAAATGTAATTCACTGTTATCTTCTTCTATTTGTATTGTATTGGTTATCTCTTTTGCTGTTATTTGTACTCCTATTTCTTCTGTAAATTCTCTTTCGATACCTTCTTGTATTTTTCCTTTATAAATATCATTTTCGCGATTTTGTACTTCTAATCTTATGATATTATCCAATTCTTCTTGAATCATAGTTTGTTGAAAATCTCCTGTTATGACTGTATGATTAGGGTCATATAATATCTTTTCTGAATGTAATCCAACTTCTTGTGACTCAACTTCCATTTCTGTATCATAAATATAGGTTATAAGTATTTTATTTGTTCCATTATTTTTCCAAATGACTTTATTTTGATTAGCTTCATTTTTTATATCTATAACGACTTTTCCCTCTTCTGCTTGATACTCCCAATCATTTTCCTGTAATGTCTTTCCATTTGTCACTAATTCTTTCATGGTATGTACTTCTACACGCTCTGGAAGTTTTTCTTCTACCTTAGGGATCTCTATTTCCATCTTCTCTTCTTGTATTGGATATAAATTACCTTCTAAACCAGATTCTACTTCCATTTGAATGATTCTTTTGTTGATTCCATTTTCTGTGATGACTTTATTAGTAATCATTTCTTGCTTTAATATATTTCCATTATTATCTTGGTGATATGGACTTATATATGTTAATTTGATTTCTCTGGTTCCTTCTATTTGAATATCTTTTTCACTACTATCTCTATATATTCCATTTATATGAATTTGACTTTCCATGTTTAATAAACTCAAATCAAATACTTCTTCTCGAATGATCTCTATTCCAACAAATATGTCTCTTGTTTCTCCCGCATTGATTTGAGATAATGTAATGGTATTACCTTCTATTTTAGTTATTCCTTCACTTAAAATATCTGTCTTTAATCTAAAATTTGCTGTATCTAATACAATAGTTCCTGTAAAATAACCTTCCTCTTTTACAGTTACTTGCATGTGTAATTTTAGATTGTCTTCGTTGGTAGCAACTTCCATTTCTCTTGCTTCTCTACCATCTTCTTTTTGTACGACTGCTGAGAATTCCACGTTTTTGTTATTGGTGGTTATTGCTCCTGTAGCATCTGCTGCATACGTAATTGCATTTGTGAATATGAAAACAACCTGTCCCATAATCATTGTTAATACAATTAACATACTTGTCATGCTTTTTAAGATTTTTTTGACCATATGAGATCCCCTCCTGAGATTTGATAATTCTGCCATGCTAAAAAATTGTCTATGTATCTATTAATATAATAGGAATTTTCAAAAGCCATGTCAATTGTTAATTTTTCCAGTTTCTTTTTTATGACAAAATTCTATCTTTATCCCTTTACGGATCGTCACTTTTTTATCTTTACGACATTTTATATTAAAATTTGATGACATTTATATTACAAATTGTTTTTTCATGGTATAGGAAAAGCAATTTTCCTATACCACGAAAAGACCATTTGGATATATTCCAAATGGTCTTAAAGAGCCAATCCGCAAATGTTACAAACAAATGCAATTTTATTTTTTTTCGTATTATTTTCTTAAAACTTTCTTTTTAATCCACACAATACCTATACCAAGAATCACAATCGCACCTATAATCATCATCGTTGGTAATACATAGTTTAAATTTCTACCTGTGTTTGGTGTAATCAAAACAGTTTCTGCCATATCGTCATCACGTTCTACTGCTGGACCTGTACCTGGCACATAGTTTCCTGGTGTTGATGTCAATTTTGCTCCACTAGGTTTTTCAATTTTATTAATTTCTGTTTCATTATCTAATTCAATACTGTCTGATGATGACAATAGTTTAGATACATTTAACATAACCGTTGCACTTTCTGTTGGTTGTAATGCATGTCCTGC
Source organism: uncultured Clostridium sp. (assembly GCA_946486515.1). Taxonomy (GTDB): domain Bacteria; phylum Bacillota; class Clostridia; order TANB77; family CAG-508; genus CAG-269. The sequence continues at coordinate 22,434 of CAMLUB010000001.1, read as the reverse complement.
TAATGCTTCTGTATATAATAAGATTCTATCATCAATTGAAGTTGAATTCATAACTTCTTCTGCTAAAGTAATTCTACTATCGTCTTTTCTGATAACTTCCCATTCTGGATTTTTGGTTGCATCATACCCCCAATCAACATCTAAGTAATCTACAATGGCAGATGGGGTAATTGTTACAACATCTCCTTCGATGATACCAAATGTATAATAATTTTCTGACATATATTCTAATTCACTACTATTGGTTGCTTTAATTTCATATCCCACTTCTAATGTTGATCCTTGTATTAGCTCACTATCTAATTCTACTCTTACCATTCCATTGACTGGTATTGTATTTGGAGATGGTGGTAAATAGATAACATTTGCTTTTTGTCCTTCCAATTTACCATCTTCGGTTATTTCTACATCTACTAAAGTTGAACCATTAGCTAAAGTAACTCTCATTGTTTTTACTCTTTTATTTAATGAAATATCTTGCCTTGCTCTTTCCACAATACCAAAGTCTACATTTTGGATTCTATATACATATCTATCTCCATAAGATGCCGTATATGTTGTGTCATATTCTACACCAATTCCCATTGTTGGTGTTGTAGAATCCATCTTGTCAATGGTTGTTTCTGTTGCATTTGTAATTTCATTTAATTCTGCATCAATTGCCAATCTTGTATCATAATTATCTATTGCATCTGTCCATCTGGTTTCTACATCTGTTTTATACCATTCTTTATTTGCCATATTGGCATCATATCTTTCTTTATCATATACGGTTCCTTTATAATTTTGTACAGTATATGTTTCATCTCCCCAAGTATATGTTAATGTATAATCTCCTGGTATGAAATCAGAAATATAGAAATCTCCATTATCATCTGTGGTTGCTGTATAGATAAGTCCTGTTCCTGTGTTTTCCGTAAGTTTTACTTCTACACCTGGTATTCCAAGTTCTCCTTCTTCATACTGACCACTACCTTGTCTAATTTGTCCTGTCATTAATGTATCTGATGTTTCATCTAAGAATACTTTACCAGTAATTTCTCTTGCATCTGCAACTTCTAATTGTAAAGATGGACTTTGATCTGTATCATCTTCATATGTATTTAAATAACTTGGTTTTGCATTTCCTGGGTTAGAATCTACATCTATACCTGCATACACGCTTCCATTTTTATCAAATGTTGAATATGAAGCAATTTCTACAACATTGTCTAATGTTTCTCTACCATTTAAAATTTCTAAAACAGCTTCTCTACTCAATTCAAATTGCATATAGAATTCATTTGTTTTTCCAGATTCTATTCTTGAATTAGTATAGATAATAGCTTGTTTGTATTCTGCATTATAGTCTTCTTCAGTATAATCAATATTTCCAGTAATAATACCTTCTTGGTCAATTCCTGTACCTATTGCAACAATGGTATATCTTCTATCAAAGTAGTCTACTAAGTTGTTTACTTGTGTAATTAAATTACTTGATTCATTCATTACACCAATTCTATATGTGATATATACTTTTAATTCTTTACTACTATCTTCTTCATTTACATATTCATAATCTGCTTTATAAATGGCTCTTGTGTAAGAATTATCTACATATTCACTTGCAAATTTAACACCCACATTAAATGCAGTATCACTATAATCTCCATCTGCTTCTTGTGCTTCTAAATTCTCAAATCGTTTTCCATACTCGTAAATATGTTGATATCCATTAATAGCAAGTCTTACATTTTGCATATCTTTTATAACTGCTAAATCTGGCTGTTCTCTTTCATATAATCCTAAATTGATATATGGTATCTCTTCCATACCATATTCAAAGTGATCTCTGATGGTATAGTCAGTTTCATCTGTATTAGCAGTGATTGGATATTGTCCAACTGGTAAACCTTCATTAATGAAAGTTGACTTATGTTGCTCTGCATCTTTATGATAATGTAATTCATGTGCTACATTTCCATTTTCGTCTAATGCTACACCTGTTGTTTCAGAAGTACCTTCAATTCTACTAAATCCTTTATTAAATTGGTCTCTCTCATTTGGATTTTCTGCAGCTTTTGAACCATTATCTTTATCAATATGTGGTGTTACATTTGAATAGGTTAATCCATCATATTCAAATTCTATATAGTAATTTGCTAAATCATTAATTCTAACATCTACAAATTGATAATATCGAATCACTTGATCTCCTAAATCTATTTCTTTTGTTAATGCATAAAAGTCTTCTCCATTGTCATTTTTTACAATTTCGCCTGTTCTTCTATCAATTAATCTAACAATCACATCTTCTAATAATTCATCTGTATCATCATTTAAGTCATCTCTATATAAACTATTTCTTAAGGATTGTTTTCCAGAAGTTTTATCTAGCCATACATATCCTGAAAGTTTTACATAGATTTGTTTATTCCCTCTTATATATTCTGAAGTTTTATTGACAACGACTTCATATTCTACGCCTTCTCCAGCAAATTCATAACCATAATTTGGATTTTGCGTTTCATAGGCTACATATGTTCCTACAATTAGATTTTCTATTAAAATTTCTCCATTGCTATCTGTTATAAATTCTGTTGCTTGACTTTCTTCTACATATGTGATAACACCATTTTCATCTTCGTGTACATATAAGCCTGTATCTTTGTTTTGAATTTTAAATCCAACACCTTGTAGTCGAATTTCGTGGTTATCTTCATTGACTTTAATTACTTTTAAATTTCCTAATAAATCAATATTATATTCAAATTCTGTTTCATAGTTATATGGTGTTTGATATGGTTCTCTCGCTATTAAGTTTTGAAAATTATATCCACTTTGTGATTCTAAGAACCAGATTTTAACACCTTTCACTTGTACACTACCACTAGCAGAAATTGTTGTAATTCTACTAATTCCACTACTAACAGGAATAGAAATGTAGAAATCTTTTCCAGATTGTATTTCTCCAATCCCTATGACATTTGTCGTGGTTCCTGTATAAGTACTAAATGTAATACCATTGACAGGATTTCCATTTTGATCTTTTACAACAATCGTATGTAAACTTCCTGAAAAGCTCCAATTAAATGGTCCTATTTTGATGGAATTTCCATCTGATTGTACAGTAAGTGCAGATTTATTTGTATTGTCTGTTAATTCTATGTTTGCTATCTCATTTGCATAATCTGAAGATGTGGAATCTAAATAAGAACTATTTCCTGGTGCTGTACTGGCAAATCCGTCATATAAGCCTGCATGATATTGTCCTACATTTTTCATCCATGTGTACATAAAATTCCAAATTGCATTTTGCACTGGTCCTGCTTGTTTGTCTCCACCATTGTCTGCTGATAATATATGTGCCAATTTGGCATTATACCAGCTTTCTATACTTTTACCTGTATAATCTGTAGAAGTATTTCCTCTGATATCAACTTCTGAAATAACTTTGTATGTTAATGTTCCTTTTAAAGCTTGTTCATGCTCTACACAATACAAATTGGGATCACTTGCATAATCACTATAGGTAATAATAACTCTTTGACCAATGCTATATGCTGCATTTGCTATTGTTGCATAGGCAAATATGAAAATTGCCATTACAATCATCCCAATAAGTATTTTCTTTATTTTCCTCATTTTTTTACCTCCTTTCCTCTTTAATTTTTCTCTTTTGCATTTTTTCTTTTTATAATGATTCCTGTAGCAATTCCTGTAAATAGTATAATTGCTAAAATCACACCGATGGTTATATAGATAACACCACCTGTTCTAACGCTAACAATCACATCTGCTGAACCCATATCATTTTCACCACTGACATGGTTTCCTGGTGTTGAGTTTCCATCTTCTAGTCCTAAATCATTATATGCCTCATAAATTTCTGCATTATTTCTGGTAACTAGATTATCTTCACCCATTGTTTTTGTTAAAGTTAAAGTAATAGTTCTTGATTCACCTGGCTGGATGATGTCATTACTTAATACAGATGTATATAATGCATTATCCTTTTCATACCAATCTTTATTTAGTTCTGAACGAAATGTTAAGTCATTTGGTAAATAATCTACGATATTTCTAGCATATCCTGCTACCTCTCCTACATTAGTTACCACAATTTGATATTCAATAATGACATTTGAACCATTCATTTGTTTTGCATCTATTTCGATTTTTGCCATGGTAGCTTGGTTATATTCTCTTGTCGTTGTTCCAGCAGAATTTTGAACCAATATCCTACTAACATATTTATCTAATTTTAAATCAAAGTTTTGTAATTCAATTAATCCAATATTGATATCTGATACATTGCTTGTATTTATATGAACAATATCTGTTGAAGCTACTTTTTGTCTTGTACCTTCCACATATAATTCATTTAATCTAACATCAGAATTTTCTGCTTCACTAATTCCTTCTGCTTTATATGTAGTTAATGTATATTGATTTGTATCATATTCAAATATAGCAATATATTGCCCATTTGCAATATGATCAAGAACATACATGCCATTTTCATTTGTCTTGGCTTCTAATATATTTCCTTTTACATCTTTCACCCATTGGTTTGTATTAACATTTAGCAATTTTACGGTTATATTTTCTAAGGTGTTTTCTTCATTATCTTTTCTACCATTACCATTTTCATCAAACCATGCTAACCCACTAATCATCTGCTCTCCATTTGCTGTATTTCCATTTTGTTCATTTTCATCTGGTTTTTGCTGATTTTCCCCATTTTCGTTTGAATCATTTGTATCTTCTACCACATCTGCTTCTATAATGTGATTTACATTAGATGTTGTTGCGATTTCTTCTCCGTAAATCGTTGCAACAGCTCTGTTGGTAATTGATTCTGCTTCTACCCTAGATTGTGAATAATTCACAACTGTTTCGATTAAGATTGTGCTTTCCCCATTTGCTGGTATTTCACTTTGTATTTCGATATGGTTTGTGGTAAATGGAATTTCTGCTCCATCTTTTGTTACACGATTGACGGTTAATGATGCAGGAATTTCATCTTTAACTACCAAACCAGATGTTTGTGATGTACTATGATTTTTGATATGAATGGTATACGTAATCGGATCTCCAGATTTTACATATTGGCTTTCCGTATTAGATTCCATTGTCATTTCTAAATCAAAACTGTTTACCGTATCTTTCCATATATTTGATTTATATTCTTTTTGTCCCTCTGATGCCACTACTGAGAAATTGACTGTGTCTACTGTATTATCTGGCATTTCATGAATAACCATATTATAACTTAGTACTTTTATTTCTCCTGGTGCTAATGTACCTATATGGATTTCATCACTATATTCTATCTCTTCTGTTTGTGTATTTTCATTAATGGTTTGTGTTGTTTCTTCTCTTATTTCAAGTGTTTCTTGTGATGATATGTTATAAATGTCATCATCTGATATTTGGTCTTCACCCATACCTGTAATAACAGTTAATCTTGAAACTTCTAAGTTTTCAGATTTATTTGTTTTTACAGTTACTTGATTTAGGGGTTCAGATGATGTATTTTTAATAATGGCAAAATATTCTACAGTTCCTGCTTCATATAAATCTACTTTTCTATCTGTTACTCTTTTTACCATTGCCCTTAAGTTTCCACTTTCTGATAAAACTTTCACTTCATTTGTTTCTTGCACAACATCTGAATAATTCATTTCTACTGTATTGGCAATAGATGTACCATTTGCTAGATTTTCATTAACCATTACCTCATATTCTATATAGGTAATATCTCCTACTGCTAAAGATTCAATTGTGGTTTCATATGTATCTGTGTCAATGGTTTTATAATAAGAAGCACCTGTATACTCATAGTTATCTATTGGTTCTACTAAAGTGGTTCCATCTGGTATCTTTCCTTTTACAGTAATATGACTAACTTCTTCTGACCCCACATTAGAGACTTGTACTCTATACTGAATAACTTCCCCATTTTTTACAGTACTTGTATTTGTTAATTCTTCTCCTGCGACTGCTGCTGTTAAATTTGTTTCTATCTTTGGTCCCACTCCTGTTTCCATCGAAATTTCTGTTGCTGTCACAGTGTTTTCACTTTTCGCTTGTCCTTTTATATAATTAACCTCATAGCCTTCTGTTGCTGTTTGGTTATATTCCAAATTTTCTGGTATTTCTATTGTATAAGAACCATTAACAGCTGTTCTTGAAGGAATTTGATCCATGACTACTAAATATTTTTTTACAGTGGTTGGATTTTGGATTGTTTCTGTCCATCCATTTTCTGTATTTTGCAAATCTGTTGTCGCATTTTCGTTTTCTGTATAATATATGGTTCCATTTTCTATATTGATTCCCTCAACAATAGCTATATCTATATTGTTTTTTTCTGTCTTTGTAGGGAATGTTCCTAACATAGATACATTGTCGACATTTTCTTCATTGTTGTTAATGATTTCAAAGCTAACTTCCATTTGTTCTGCATTGGTTCCTCTTTGCAAACTAACACTTGTGGTTTCTTCTTCTCCAATGGTTTCTACATCTAATGCATCTATACGGTTAATCACTGTAACATCTTTTGGTGCTACAACCTCTATTGGTTCAGAAAGTTTACCAATGTTTTCACCATTTGCATAACCATTTGCTTTTTCGTTTGTATATGTTACATGGATAGCTTCTGGTTTTGCTATAGATGTTCTGTTAATATGGATTGTTGCATGGATAATGATATTTGCTCCTTCTACAGATTGTGCTTTATATGCTGTTTGTTCTCCTTGCATTTGAATGGTAATATATCTTCCATCAACTGTATAATTTGCAATTGTTAATTCATCTTCATATAACACATTGATACGATTGATTTGCACATTTTCTACTTGTTCTGGCAATTCTATTGTAAAACTTGGATTTTTATATAAATCTTTTGATTCTTCATCTGTTTTTAAAATCAATTTCATTTCTATATCATTAGCTACAATAGTGGATAATGTATTTCTATTAATTTCTAATCTTGTTTCTGTTGTTGTTTCTTGAAGTTCCATCATCATTTCTGTTTGTGCTTCTATACCTGTTGTATACTGTTCTCCTTTTATGGTAAATTCTTCTTCACTATAATGGTTATATCCATATACGATTTTTGTTGCAATATGATTTGCTGCTTTTACAATATTGATATCTGATGTTTTTATAGTTTTTGTATGTGTAAAAGTTATGCTTCCTTCTGCAATAGGAGTAGATGTTCTTATTTCTATTCCTTTTGGTTCTCTTCCTGTATAATCTACCACTATATTTCCATTTTCATCTACTTCTGTATCACTTGTGATGGTTGTTAATAATTCGCGATTTTCATTGTAAATCGCAATTGTTCCATCTTTTCCAAATATGGTATCAAACTCTTTTTTGTTAATGTTTGTTTGATGATAATATATATTGCTTTCTGCTTCTCCATCAGCTAATATAAATCTACTTGCTTCTTCTTTTATAGATATATATTCTTCTATATTGGCTAGGTTAACATCTAATACTGTTTGACTTGTATAAGATTTATCAATTCCAGAATATAGTTTTCCTTTATAAATATTTTGTTCAGCATTATGAGCTGTTACTTCTATGGTTGAATCTATTTCTTCATGAGATAATGTAGCAGTTCCGTGATTAGAAGTTAATATTTTATCATTTTGTAATGTAATGCTTTCTTCTGAAGTAATTTCTACATTTTCTAATTCTACATCTGCATCATAAATGAATGTCAAAATAACATTTTCTTCTCCTTGTTTTTTCCACAATATATCATTATTTTGCGTTTTCTCATTTTTTAATGTGATTTCTACATATCCATTTTCAAATTTATAATCAAATGCTGACATTGTGTTTAGATGAACATCTCTCATCACTTCTGGTAAATTTCCATTTATTTCTGGTACAGATATTTTTGCATAAATTTCTTTCATTGGATAGGTATTATCTTGTAACCCCATATGTAATGATAATTGTACAACTCTTTTCTCTTCTCCAGATAGTTTTATTTTCTTATTTGTGATAATTTCAATTTCATTTTTTACACTATCATTTGAAGTTGTTTCTACTAATTTCATATTCACGGTTCTAGTTGCATCAATATGGATATCTTTTTCTGTGTTGTCTCTATAAATACCGGTTAATGTTAATTCACTTTGACAATTTAACATATCTATATGGATAACATCATCATCGATTGGTTTTACTTTTACTTCTATTTCTGCATTTGTTCCAACATCTAATTGGTTTAAGTAAATAGTATCATCTGAAATGTTACTTACAAATTCACTTTCAGAACTTACAATGTGAAAGTTTGCATTTTGTAATTGTATTTGCCCCACGAAAAATCCCTCTGTATGAACATTAACAGCCAAATACAAAGATATTTCTTGCATATCTGCTGTTCTTTCTAATGTGGTAGTTTTTTGCCCATTAGAATCTTTAAAATAGGCATCAAATTCCATATTTTTATGGTTCGTATGAGTTGTTGTATCTGCTGCATAACTGATAAGGCTTGAACCTAAAAATATAAAATTCGTCATAGTTAATGTGATAATTAATAAAATCACTAGACTAATTTTAAACATTTTATTTCTCATTTTATTACCCTCCCGAACTAAAATTTTACACAATTTCAACATTATATTTTTTATCATACCTATTATTTATTATACCCTTTTTTTCTTGATTTTTCAACATTTTTGTGGCATTTTTTTACTTTTTTAACTTTTTATGTTACGTTTTAACAATCAAAATTATATTGAATAACCTAAAACTGCTATTTATATAAATTTTATGGAATGACAAACACGATTGGAATAACAATTCACATATTTCTTGATTTTGCATATGATATTACATAGAATTTTATAATTTGAATATATATGATATGAGGTGATTATATTGGATAATTTTAACATTGATAAACAAACAATGGATAAATTAAATTCTATGTTAAATAACGGAAATTTAAATGATCTACTTTCTCAAATTCCTCCAGATACGTTAAAAAATGTTTCAAATATAATGAATGGAAATGCGAACATGAATGAAAATCAACATAATGACAAAGAAGTTGTTGATACAGATACAAATGATCATTCATCTAGTAATTCAAGCAATCATACGTTTGACTTTAGTAAAATCGATATGAATACTATGTTGAAAATGAAATCTGTGATGGAAAAAATGAATCAAACTGCTGATCCCAGATCAAATTTATTACAGTCCCTAAAACCCTATTTAAGAGATGAGAAAAAAAGTAAATTAGACCAATATGCCAATATTCTAAATATGGCAAATATCATTGAATTATTTAATCAAAACAATGGTAAGGAGAAATCTAGTGATTAATCATATGCCTTTTTTTAGATCTCCTTTTCCTCCTTATTTACGTAGTTATCCAAGAAATCATAATCATACACCAGATTCTGTATTCGCAAACACACAAAAAACACTTACGAATTATAGTCCATCACATACGGAAATAAGAAAAAATGGAGATACAAGCAATCAAAATCATGAATCAAAACATGAAAAAAAATCATCTAAGTATTTTTCGATTGGTCCTATTTTCATAAACACAGAAGGTTTATCTAACCAAGAGAAACCTGTGTTAGAAATTTCTGGTCAAAAAATATACTTAGATGATGTCATCATATTGGCTTTATTATATTTTTTGTATAAAGAAGAAGTAAAAGATGACATGTTATTTATCTTATTAATTTTATTACTAATTGGTTAAATTTATTCTATGACAATTTCATTATCAATAATACTCACATATGCTTGTTTGTGCAGTGGTTCCTCATCCCTATCAATCTCTTTAATGACATTTGCTATTCGGATTTGCACCGTATCTAAACTTCCTGCGGAAATAATTGCTTGTTTGTTGCCCTTTGCGCCTGCATGTGCCAAACCTCTTAAAGCACCTAAAACGACAATATTATCAGAAGCAATCACCTCTGCACCAGAATTGACATCCCCTAAGATAACTATGCTTCCTTCTGTTTCCATTTTTTGTCCTGAACGTAAAGAACCTCTGTGAAATTTCGTTTCAGAAATGGCAATTTCTTTATTAAACGTTCTTGTGATACTAGAAAGCCCTAAAGATTTTGGCATATCAAAATCTATTTCCACATCGATATTGTGTTTGATTAATTCTTGTATTTCATCTATTTCTTTGTTTTTTAAAATTTTCCCAGTCACCATGATCGGGGTTTTTTCGTTTTTATACATTTTTTTTAATTCAGGAAGTTTTTTTCTTAAATTATCCATAATATCTTTCTGCTCTGCTTCATCACTAATTTTAATGACAATTTCGTTTTTTCTTAAATTAATACTAACACAATTTTTCATTTTTACATCCTTCCTTTAATTACTTTGTCTAACAACGCCAAAACGCAATTATTTTTCAACTTATCTTAGAGATTGATTATAATTAACCGCACCCATATCCTCTTGTACTTCTTGTGTATTCATTCCAAAATACTCTTCCATAACATCTCTGACAACTTCTGCTGTATAATTTCCATGACCACCATTTTCTACCATAACCACAACAGCAATTTCTGGATCCTCAAATGGGGCAAATCCTGCAAACCAAGCATGTACAATATCTTTTTGATTTTCATCTTTTCCTGCTTCTGCTGAACCTGTTTTTCCTCCAACAGAAATACCAAAATCTTGGAATCTTACATATGCTGTTCCTGTAGTATCACTTGTTACAGAACGCATTCCTGCTAAAATGGCATCTAAATTTTCTTGATGAATGGTTAATTCTTCAGTTGTATTATCTCCCAATCCTAATTTTTGGTTAACAAAACGGTTAATTTCTTCTGTAGATGCTTGTGTTCCATCTGGCTTAATAATACTTTTTACAATAGAAACATCAATATTATGTCCCCCATTTGCCAACATACTAATATATTTTGTCATTTGCAATGGGCTAAAATTATCCAATCCCTGTCCAATAGAAGCAATTATTGTCTGACCTTTTGTCCAAGGCGTTTTCACTGTAGCAGCATATTCCGGTGTTGCCATAGCACCTGATGTTTCACTTGGTAATTCTACACCTGTTTTTACCCCTAAGCCAAAATATCTAGCATATTTTGCTAATGTTTCAATTCCCATTCTGTCTCCTGTTTCATAAAAGAAATAATTACATGATCTTTCTATCGCTTGTGAAACATTTAAACGACCATGCCCTACATGATAATCTGTATAATACCAACAAGGCCATTCTTCTCCATATTTTCGATATTCTCCTACATCATTAATTAGTTCTGTTCTGCTAATTACGCCTGACTCTAATCCCGCAATAGCTGTTACCATTTTAAAGATAGAACCTGGTGGATAAGAATTTTGTACAGCTTTATTCATTAATGGTTTTGCTGGATCTGTATTATATTGATTCCATTTATCTGTGCCAATTCCTCCTACAAAATCTGCAGGGTCATAATTGGGGTAACTTGCCATTGCCAATATTTCTCCTGTTTTGACATTCATAACAACACAACTACCAGCTTTAGCATCATATCTTTGTCCAAAACCACCAGAAGCAATTTTTTGTATATTTGCTTCTAATGCTTGTTCTGTAATTTTTTGTAAGTTTGCATCTATGGTCAAGACAATATCACTTCCTGCAATTGCTTCTTCAGAAATATATTCTGAAGTAATGGTTCCATCAACTGCCATATCAATTTGTTTTGTTCCATCTTGTCCTTTTAAATACTCTTCAAAAACATATTCAATTCCAGTTTTTCCAATGATATCATTTTGGTCATATGTATCTTTTCTAGTAGCATATTCTTCTGCACTAATGGTAGATGCATATCCTAAAATATGAGAAGCAAGCATTCCAGAAGTATATTCTCTTACAGGTTGTGTTACAATATTAATACCAGGAAATTTATCACTACTTTCTGAAAATTCCGCCACAGCCTCTCTTGGAATATCTTCTGCAATCGTTAGTGCTTTTGTACTACTATATCCGATTGTGGTTATCTCATATCGGATAGCTATGATTTTTCTAATTTCCGCTATATTGGTATTTTGTATTTCATATTTCTCTTTAAAATCATAAAACACTTCTTCTGCAGATGCATTTTCATCTAAGTCATATGTTTCTTTCCAATTTACTAAAGTTTCATCCTGTATTGTATATTGAAAAGGTTCTATAGATATTGGAAAAGAATCTACATATTCTATTTGATATTTTTCTAATAAATTCACTATATTTAAAATAGAATTGTTTAACTCATTATCATCTATTTTTGTTTTATATAATTCCACACTAAATTTCGTCGAATTCGTAACTAATTCTGTTCCCGTTCTATCTAAAATTTCTCCTCTTGCAGCTTGTAAAGTAGTCTCTCTGGTAAGTCTTGTATTAGATTCTTCTCTATATTCTGCCCCATGTACAATTTGCAAATTGAATAATTGGATAATCAAAACAATTCCCACTACATAGGTAAGTACAGTTAACATATTAAATCTCAAATTCAAATTGCTCTTTGCTTTTCGTTTTTCTTTTTTAAAACTTAATCCTTTCAAGGCTTCACCTTCCTCTCTTTACTTTTAACAAGGTGTTTTTTTATAATTTTTTTACACTACTCTTTATATATGGAATTAAGAGTCATTCTAAATATATATTTAATTTAAAAATACCTTGTTAAAATTTTATTTCCCTTATATTCATTTTCAATTGCATATCCAAATTTCTGTATGAATGGATACAAAATAATTACAAGAATTAAATTATAGATAATTTCAATAGCTAATATTCTAATAAAATTTACAATTTCTAAATTTGTAGAAAAGACCATATAATTTAAGATATACACAACAATTTCATATATACAAGTAGCACCTAATACCATAAACATAATGGTTGCTCTACTATCTTTTGAAAAGTTTTTATCAAAAGTAGCAGCTAAAAAGCCTATAATTCCTAATCCAACAGCATGAATTCCAATTTGCATTCCGATGACTAAATCCAGCATTGCTCCAATAGTTACACCATATACCACTCCTGTGATACGATTGGAAAATAATCCAATAAATAAAACAAATATAACAAATAAACTAGGCATGACACCAGAAATGGTAAACCAATTAAAAAAATTTGCTTGTAAAAAATAGATTATCCATGCAGTTATGATCAATAATATATTTATTGTAAATTTTTTCAAAGATTTCACCTCTCTATTGATTTGTGATAACTAATACAGTATCTAGTTTGTCAAAATCTACGGCAGTTTGCACAATGGCATATCTATCTATTGCATTTTGCGTATTCACCACTCTTTTAATATTTCCTACATGAATTCCTTTTGGATAGATTCCTCCCAATCCAGACGTTTCTACACTATCTCCTTGTATAATTCCATCATCATCAGGTATATACATAGCTTTTAATGCAGATTCTTCATCCAAAGTTCCCTTACATACAATGCTTTCATCCGTTGTACTTAATAAGCAACTAACAGAACTAGATGTATCAATAATGGTTGTTACTTTTGCAGTATCACTTGTAACAGAAATAACATGACCTACTAATCCTTGGTCAGCAATAACGGTCATATTTTCTTTTATTCCATCATTACTACCTACATTAATAACAATTGTTTTTGAATAGTTACTGACATCTTTATTAATAATATAGGCCGGTACAGTACTGTATTCTCCATACTTTTCTGTTAATCCTAAATATTCTTTTAAGGTTTCATTCTCAGATTTGATACTTTCCAATTCTCTTAATGATTGCTCTAATTCACTATTTTTTTTGCTTAATTCTTCATTTTCTTGTTTTAAATTGTTGATATCTGTAAAAAATGTATTGTTACCACTTATTTTATTTTTTAAATAGGTTAATCCATTTTGTATTGGCATAACGAATTTGCTTGCTGCATTTTCAATAAATGAAGTTCCATTATCTACATTTGAAAGTACAACAATAATAATTAAAATTATAATTGTGATAAGAATCCCTGCAATTTCTGCCTTTTTATTTTTATACATTTTCTACTCCTAACATTTTATTTTTTTCTTCTAGCATTAATTAAAACTCTTTTTAATTTTTCCAAATCTTCTAATGTTTTACCAGTTCCCCTAACAACACAGTCTAATGGTTCTTCTGCAATATAAACAGGCATACCTGTTTCTATGCTTAAAAGCTTATCTAGATTTTTAATTAAAGCACCTCCACCAGCTAATACAATTCCTTTTTCCATAATGTCTGATGCTAATTCCGGTGGTGTTTTCTCTAATGTAATTTTAACAATCTCTACAATTTTTTGAATTGATTCTTTCATTGCTTCTTCTATTTGTGTTGAATTTACTGTCACATTTCTTGGTAAACCATCTGTTAAATCTCTTCCTCTTACTTCCATAGACATTTCTGTCATTAATGGCATTGCACAACCAATCTGCATTTTGATTTGTTCCCCTGTTGTTTCTCCGATAGCTAAATTCATTTCCCTTTTGATGAAATTAACAATATCTTCATCTAATTCATCTCCTGCGATACGTAGAGAATGACTAACAACAATTCCTCCTAGTGAAATAACTGCAACTTCTGTAGTCCCACCACCTATATCCACAATGATACTACCACTTGGTTCTCCAACATCTAAAGATGCACCAATTGCTGCAGCCATTGGTTCTTCAATCAAATAAACTTCTTTTGCTCCTGCTTGAATAACAGATTCTTCTACTGCTCTTTCTTCGACTTCCGTAATTCCTGATGGTACTCCAACAACCACTCTTGGTTTGCCTATATTGTAGCGTTTTCCTACTTTACCAATAATATTTTTTAACATCAATTGTGTAGCTGTAAAATCCGCAATGACACCATCTTTTAATGGTCTTACTGCTTTAATTTGGTCAGGTGTTCTTCCGAAGCATATCTTTTGCTTCTGTTCCTGTTGCCAATATGTTTCCTGATTTCCTATCAATTGCAACAACTGATGGTTCTTTTAAAACAATTCCTTTTCCTTTTAATGTTACCAAAATATTGGCTGTTCCTAAATCAATCCCAATATCTTTTGATCCAAATGTAAAAAATTTCATAACCTTTACGTTCCTTTCATAAACTCATATTTCTTCATCTTCTGTTAATATCTTTGACATAATACTCGTATAGTTTCTATTGCCGATAACAATATGATCCAATAATTCTATATCAAATAATTGTGCCATCTCAAAGAGCTTTTTGGTCATTTGTATGTCTGCTTGACTAGGTGTGGAATCACCACTAGGATGATTATGAATTAATATGATTTTAGGTACTTGTATTTTTATAGGCTCTGCCAAAATTTCCCTTAATGACGTATTCACTGAGTGAATTCCCCCTTGTGCAATTTTCTTTATTTTTATAATTTCGTTTTTATTATTTAAAAGAATTAATTTTACATATTCTTGTTTTTTTAATCTCATTTCTTCCATTAGTAATCTTGCAATATCTTCTGGCTTTTTAATTTTTACTCTTTGGTAATTTGATGGTGTAGTCATCCTTTTGGCTAATTCTGCTACTGCTTTTAATTGAATTGCTTTTACTTTTCCAATCCCTTTTATGTGCATAAATTCTTCTATTGACATTTCTTTTAAAAAATCTAAATTATTTTCAGATTCTGGATAAAGACTTAATAATTTTTGAGCAATCACCACTGAAGATTCTTCTTTGGTTCCTGTTTTAAGAATGATTGCTAATAACTCTGCATTTGATAATGCATTTTCTCCATATAATTCCATTTTTTCATATGGTCTTTCTGTTTCTGGTAATTGTTTTATTGTAATAGACAAAATATCCTTCCTTTCTTTGATTCATATTTTGCCCCTTTTTTTATTAAATAGTTTTTATATTTTTCGATAAATTAAAATTGCTAAAAGCATTCCTATAATACTTGCTACACTGATTTTAAACATTAAAGCAAATGTGATAGTCATAACACTTAAGTCTAAAACAATGGGATCTTGTAATCCAAAAGTTTGACTATAAGAAAGCCACCATAACCAATCAACATTAGCTGCAAGTTGTCCTAATAATCCCCCTACTACTAGTCCTGATAAAATAAATACGATTAATATCCATATATTTTTGTCTTTTGTTGCCATTTTTATACCTCCAAATCAGCCTTTACTTCTTACGGCTATTTATTTTTTCACATATTGGTATTATATATTGATTTAACATTTTTTTCAAGTAAAAAGCTTTACTTTTTTTATATTTATGTGGTATATTATTTTTGTTTAAAAATGATTACCAAAAATTATCTATTTAAATATAATAATATTAGTAGTATAATATAATTAATAGATTTTAAGGAGGCACTCTTTATATATGAAAATTGAAAAATTGACTGAAAATA
The DNA here is from genome assembly GCA_946486515.1 of uncultured Clostridium sp. Classification (GTDB taxonomy): domain Bacteria; phylum Bacillota; class Clostridia; order TANB77; family CAG-508; genus CAG-269. The sequence continues at coordinate 6,082 of CAMLUB010000001.1, read as the reverse complement.
AAATTCGTGTCATTGTAAATTCAGAAGATTTAAAAAAGAATAATTTAGATTATCAAACTATTATGGAAAAGCCTATTGAATCTCAAAAATTATTTTTGGAAATGCTTTTAAAAGCAGAAAAAGAAGTAGGATTTTATACAGAAGGTCATAAACTTCTTGTAGAAGCTTTTTCTTCTTCAGATGGTCTTTTTGTATTTACTATCACAAAATATATGGAAAAAACAACATCATCTAATAAATTAAAAGTAAAACCGAAAAAGAAAATAAAAAATGTAAATCCTAAAAGTAATACTACCATTTATAAATTTTCTAGTTTTGAAGAATTTTGCCAATTTTGTACTGCTATTCATAAAATAGGCAAAATTCAATCCAAACAATTAGCAAAAAATATTGCTTTATATTTGTTTAATGATACATATTATCTTATACTTTCTCATATAAATACAGAATCTTCGCATATTCATACTTTTTACTCAACGATATCTGAATTTGCAAGCTTAGCTTCTCATTCTGAAACATTTAGACTAAAGTTACTAGAACATGGTAAATCAATAATGAAGAAAAATGCCATTGAAACTGGAATGAAATATTTCTTATCATAAACAAATGTAAAGATTGTAAATAAAGAATCCACAATTTACGCATAAACTGTGGATTCTTTATTTTAATATACATAATTTTGTGGATTATATGCCACACCATTTACTCTAACTTCTAAATGCAAATGTGGTCCTGTAGAATTTCCTGTTGAACCTACGGCTGCTATTGTTTCACCTTGTGATACACTCTGTCCTACTGATGCATATAATTTACTGCAATGTGCATAATATGTTTGTACACCATTTCCATGAGAAATCACTAACATATTTCCATAAGAGCCTTTCCTTCCCGCAAATGAGACTGTTCCAGATGCTGCTGCTTTAATCGCTGTTCCTGTAGGTGCTGATATATCTAATCCAGTATGTGCAGAACTTCTAATACTACTTCTTGACCCAAATCTAGAAGTAATCGTTCCCGAAATTGGTCTAATTAATGAAATTCCTAAAGAAGCCTTTCCACTTGATGTAGTTGTAGCTGTATTAATATATCCTGCAGAAGCCCTTGAAGCAGTATTTTGTGCTACTTTTACATTTGTTTTCTTTTCTACATACAATTTAGATACTACTTCATCAACAGAAATTAAATCTTTTATTCCTGTTTCATATTTCTCTAAAATCGAAATTTTATCTATATTCTCACTATTTTTATCTTTTAATGTATTCACAACATTTTCAGCTTCATCAAATGAAGATACATAGCACTTTTCTTCTTGATTTTCCAATATTGCATAATATCGATAATATGGAATACCCTTTTCTATCACTTTTTCATATATTTCATCATCATTTGTTACAATATTTCTTTTTAATAGACATAATTTATACTCTGGTAAGTCATTTACTTGAACAAAAGCCACATTTTCATTTGTTCCATCTCCATGATCTACATATTCATTAATTCTATATTGTAAATCAGATTTATTCGCTGTATACCCAACTTGTTCTCCATTAATAAAAACACTATATGTAGGCTTATATAAAAATGCCACTGCGCCAATAATTAAAAATATTGCAATCATAAAAAGAATAATGATTTTTACTCCTCGTCTTGCATGAATCAATACCTTTTTAACCATTACATTATCTCCTTTGTATATGATAATGTAATCATATTGTAATATAATTATTTTTGCAATGATATAAAAAGTCTAATTTCCGTAAGTTTTTTTGCATTTTTTTATAAATACTTCCTTTTTTTCATTTTTTCTCTCTTTTTCTTTTTGTCCAATTGGGGACGTTTCTGTTTGGGACATTTTCATGTCTAATTGATTTTGAGGACAGAGCAAAAACATCGTTTTGCTCCGTCCCCATCACTCTGTTCCCAAAGTCACTGTTTTCGCACATCCTTATTGTAATTCTGTTTTTACTGTATTCACTTCTGTTGTAGTAGCTTTTTGTGCTGGAATATAATATCCTTTAGATTGGGCTATTTTAAAAAGCTCATATTGAAAACTTTCATCATTATTTCTGATTTGTTGGAAAGTTTGTCTTAATTGCATATTCTCAGCTTCTGATATAGCTGTTTGATATGCTGTTAAATCTGATTTGACTCCAGCTAAAATATCATTTACCATTGTTTTCTCGTCCATAATTTCCTCCTTAATTATTTAAAAATGTCATTAATTTTTGTTTTGTATTTAAAGCATCTTGAGCAGATTTTGTGAAAAGTTGCTTGATTTGTGGATCTACTGCTTGTGAAGCATATGTGTTTAATTTTTGATATGCTGTTTCATGTGCTCCAATAAGATGTCTTAAATGTTGTAATTCCATTTGATTTAAGTCTGCCATTTTTAATCATTCCTTTCTTTTTGATTTCTTTTTTCATTATTTCCATTTTTATCAAATTTATTCAAAAAAAATGAACCTTTTTTGTCAAACTTTTTGTCTAACTTTTTAGGTTCATTTTACTTTTGCAGAATTTCTTACATTATGGATTTTCTTCTATATCAATGGATTCTATTTTTCCATATTTATTATAAATCATTTTCACATGATATGTTTTATCCAATTTAATTTCACCTAATTGCTCAGGCAATTCCGTATCTTCTTTATTTAATGTTACTACTCCAGATACAGTAACTTGCATAACTTCACGGTCAGTATTGCCCGCATTATTGCTAACAACTTTTTGAATTAAAGCACGAACAATTCTGCCTTTTACTTCTTTTCCTTCATATTGTGTAAACTGTTCGTTAAATAAATTTATTTCAAAATCAGTCGCGAATCCAACAGCATTAACTCTTTCTTCTGCCTCTTTTTTTGAGATATGACTATAAGCTGTCATTATTCCTATCATAATAATTGCTATTATCATAATAATATATGCCATTTTCTTCTTTTCTTTTAATCTTAATATAATTGCCGATACGATTAAAGTACTTATAAATACTAAAAATATTTCTGGATAATATGCCGCATAACAAGCATTCATATAAAAATTTATCATCATAACTAGTATCGCAATTATTATAAAAATAAATTTTTGGTTAAATTTGATTTTTCTAATCATTTCTTCATTAAATTCTTGTCCTTTTGTTGCTTCTCGTCCTAAAATAAAATAAGACCCTAAAACAATAATCAACACAGAGATTCCTATGGGTATAAAATAAAGACTTAAAATGGCCGTGGTCTCATCTATTATACCTATATCTACAATATCTGCATAGCAAAAATGTTGGTAACATAAAACAATTCCTAATACTGATAATACGATTCTTCTCAAAATTTTTTTCATATTATTCCCCTTTTATTTTAGTATATTCGTAAGTCAGTATAACTTCCCTAATATATCTATTTTTTAAAAGTTATCATAAAAATGTCCCAAACAGAAACGTCCCCAAAAGGACATTTTAGATAATTTCCAAATTAGCATATTTTGCCATTAATCGTTTATGTCCTACTTTATCAAAGCTGATATCTACTTTTAAATCTTCTCCCTCTGGCTCTACCTTATTGATGGTTCCTTCTCCAAATTTTTTGTGATATACTCTTACACCTGCTTCATATTTTGATAAGTCCACCTGTTTATTTGATGTTGCTTTTTTTCCTAGGTTACTCAAAAAGCTTTCTGCTGTTCTAAAGGCAAATCCCATATTTGTTGAATTCTTTGTTGTATTCGATTTAGCAAATGCTCCAACACCAACTGCTTCTTTTTCACCAATTTTATATGTCTTGATATTTCCATTATCTTTACTTCCATATGTCCATGTATAATTGGAATCTTTAAACATTTGATTTTTATTGTTATCCTCTTCTCCAAATGCTTCTTTATATCCCTCTAATAAGTCTTCTGGTATTTCTTTTAAGAATCTAGAGACTGGATTATAACTTGTTGATCCAAAAATCGTTCTTTGTTTACTACAAGTTAAATATAGATGTTCTTTTGCTCTTGTGATTCCTACATAACACAAACGTCTTTCTTCTTCTAATTCTTTTGGTTCTGAAATGGATTTATATCCAGGAAAAATGCCTTCTTCCATTCCTACTAAAAATACAACTGGGAATTCTAATCCTTTTGCACTATGTAATGTCATCAATGTTACAGAATCTTCTGTTTCTTCTACATTATCGATATCTGAAGATAATGTGATTCCTTCTAAAAATTGACTTAAAGCATTTTCTTCCTCTTCTATATATTCTTCTTCAAATTCTATCGCAACTGTTAAAAATTCCTCTAAGTTTTCAATTCTATTTTCTGCTTCTATGGTATTTTCCTCTTCTAATGCTTTGATATATCCTGTTTTCTTTAAAGTTGTTTTGATTAATTCTGATATCACTAGTTTGTCTTTTTTGTCTTTTAATTCTTCTATGACATTTATAAATTCTCTAGAATTTAAATATACCCTATTTAATCCATATTGGTCCGCATGTTTGATAACTTCATACATAGAAGTCTCATTTTGATTAGCTATTGCTTCTACTTTATCTAAGCTTGTTTTTCCAATTCCTCTTTTAGGTTCATTAATAATTCTTTTTAAACTTAAGTTATCTGCACTATTTTGAATTAATCGTAAATAGGCAATGATATCTTTGATTTCTTTTCTTTCATAGAATTTTAAACCACCAACAATTTTATATGGTACATTTTCTCTTCTTAAAATATCCTCTATTGCTCTTGATTGGGTATTCATTCTGTATAAAATGGCAAAATCGGAATATTTATAATATTCTTCTCTTTTTAGATGTTCAATTTGTGTGACAATATAGGTTGCTTCATCATATTCATTATCTGCTTGATATACATTTGGAAGATTACCTTCTTCATTTTCTGTCCATAATTCTTTTTTATATTTGACTTCATTGTTTTTAATAACACTATTGGCAGCTTTTAAGATATTTCCTGTGCATCTATAATTTTGCTCTAATTTGATAATCTTTGTTCCAGGAAAATCCCTTTCAAAATTTAAAATATTCGAAATATCTGCTCCTCTAAAACTATAGATTCCTTGGTCATTATCTCCCACAACCGTAATATTTCCGTTTTTAGACGCTAATAATGTAACCAATGTAAATTGTGCCTTATTGGTATCTTGGTATTCATCTACTAATACATATTTAAATTTATTGGCATAATATTCTAAAACATCTGGATTTTCCATTAAAATTTTGATTGTATAATTAATAATATCATCAAAATCAATGGCATTATTTTCTTTTAATCGTTTTTGATATAACTCATATACTGTTGCTATTTTTTCTTTTCGAAAATCAGAATTCGTTCTTGCCGTATATTGCTCAGGTTCTAACATTTCATTTTTTGCATTACTAATTTCAGATAACACACTTCTGTCATTAAATAATTTATCATCAATTGCTAAATCTTTCATACAATTTTTTACTAATGTTCTTTGGTCTGAAGTATCAAATATGATAAATGAAGAATCAAATCCAATTCTATCAATAAATCTTCTTAAAATTCTAACACAAATAGAGTGGAATGTTCCCATCCAAATATCTTTTGCATCATCTCCTACTAACTTGGCAATTCTTTCTTTCATTTCGTTTGCCGCTTTATTCGTAAAAGTTATGGCTAATATATCCCATGGTTTTGCACCTTTTTCTCCTATTAAATAGGCAATTTTATGTGTTAATACTTTTGTTTTACCACTTCCAGCTCCTGCAATCACTAAGCATGGTCCTTCTGTATTGACAACTGCTTCATATTGTTTATCATTTAATCCTTTTAATATATCTTGCATGTATTTTTACTCCTTTATTTCAAATATCTGTTTGCGTTTCTTATTCTACTATATTTCATTTAAAAAAGCAAGTACATTTTCGGACTTGCTTTTCTTTTTGATATACACTTTTAAAAAAACTTTTTAATTAACTTTCTTGTTTACCTTGTAACTGTTTTGTTTCTTTTAATAGTTCATCAAAATCAGATATATATTCTTTATCCTGTATAATCCTATACTTTTTATATTCGTCTAATGCAAGCTTGTCTGCTATTTCTCTCTTTATTTTTCCATTATCTTTTAAAA